>JARCMA010000608.1 GCA_030248405.1 Microcoleus sp. MP8IB2.171 | reverse complement strand
GCCTTTTATGAACAGGCTTTCCGGCCTGTTCCACAAGAAAATTTATATTTTGTGGAACAGGCCGGAAAGCCTGTTGCTGACAATGGTGCAAGATATCAGGAGATTAACTGTTGGTGAGGAGCGTAGGGAACAACTAAGAGTAAAAATCCTCTATGCTAGAGTAAGCTGCTAAATGCCATATATAGCAATCCTTGCAGGAGTCGTAAACTTTTTACCCTACCCCAACCCTCCCCTTATCAAGGGGAGGGAGTAAGAAATTCACAAATGATTTAGGATTGCTATATCTCGCTTTTGACTGCTTGGTTGTGGCAATCGTTGCGACATTTATGATGATTTATCAAATTTTTAAAACGAATTTTATTTATTGTAACCGTCTTGTGATAGCTGAGAGATTGGTTATTTGTTGCCTGTCCAACTCGTTCTCCAGCTAGGAGTGAAGACCACAAGCTGGACGGCAAAAAACAACCCTGGCTTTCATCCCACCGCTAAGATGAGTACAGTTATAGCGGGGCACTTCCCGCCGAGTAAGTTAAATTGGAAGAGAATTGTATGTTGTCGAAAAGAATTTTACCTTGTCTGGATGTGAAAGCCGGTCGCGTGGTTAAAGGTGTCAATTTTGTCAATCTTCAGGATGCTGGCGATCCGGTAGAAATGGCTCAGGTTTACAATGATGCGGGTGCTGACGAGTTGGTGTTTCTGGACATTACGGCGACTCACGAAGACCGGAATATTATGATCGATGTGGTGTACCGAACGGCCGATCGAGTATTTATCCCTTTGACGGTGGGCGGCGGTATCCAATCCTTAGACACCATTAAAAGTTTATTGAGGGCGGGCGCAGACAAGGTGAGTATTAATTCGGCGGCGGTGCGCGATCCGAGTTTGATTGACAAAGCCAGCGATCGATTTGGTAATCAGTGCATTGTAGTGGCGATCGACGCCCGCAAACGGCAAGACGCAGATAATCCTGGTTGGGACGTGTACGTGCGCGGAGGGCGAGAAAATACCGGCAAAGATGCGATCGTCTGGGCCAAGGAAGCCGCACAGCGCGGGGCTGGTGAAATTTTGTTGACTAGCATGGACTCTGACGGAACTCAAGCCGGTTACGACTTGGGATTAACCCGCAGCATCGCCGAAGTTGTAGAAATTCCGGTGATTGCTTCCGGCGGCGCGGGAAACTGTCACCACATCTACGAAGCGGTGACAGAGGGCAAAGCAGAAGCCGCACTCCTGGCTTCCCTCCTACATTACGGGCAACTGAGCGTCGGAGAAATTAAGACTTATCTAGCAAAACATCAAGTTCCCGTGCGGCTGTAGTAGTTTAGGAGTTAGGCATGGGATAAAAAACCCGGTTGCTCGATCTCTGTCGAATAGCAGCCACAATCGTCAAAGAAACCGGGTTTTTTGTCTAAGCGGGGACAGCACGCTCAAATGCTGGCACAGATACTCCCATCTCAAATCTCGATCGGACTTCAGCGATGCACCAGACTCATCTATCGGAAGACACAAAGCCAAAATATTCCCTGAGAAGGATTTCAAATCTCCGTTTTTTAAGCTAAATATTATATAGTACCTCAATTTAAGAGAGAGCCACTGCTCAATGCTGTTGCTTTATCGAAACTTGAGCTAAAGATTGTGCAGAATTTGAACGAGCTTCAGCCTGTTAACAATCTCAGCGATCAAAATTTGTAAAAACGGAGAAATTTTGTATGTCTTTTATCAGCTTAAATCTTAATGCCAAACGTTTAGTTCGCAGTTTAATAGCTGTTTGTTTTTGTGCATTGATGTTTGTTTCCAATGCTTTCCCAGCTTTTGCCGTTACCAGCAGCCTGACTAAAGGTGAAGCTCAACTGACGGGGATTGAGAGAGAAGCTCAAAAAGCCGTTTTGAAAGATCCTATGTCTCTGGAAGAAACTCAGGAAAAAGCTAACGAAGGGATTAATGAAGTTCAGGGAGATGCCGACAGCGAGAAGATGATAAATCCTTCTAACACAAAAGCTACATCTTTTGAGCAACAAGTCAAAAAAGCTGTCAGCAACATTAAAGACTAACTCCACAGTTGTCAGCATAAAAAAGTAGGGACACGGCAGTGCCGTGTCCTTCGAGTTTTGGTATGCTATTTAAATTTAGCTTGAGCTCTAAGAGATGGTGTCCGCTCGATTAACGACACGCGCAAACCGGTAGTGCGGACTTTAGTCCGCACTACGAACCGGGCGATCGTTCAAGCGGCTCGGAATTCAGATAGAATAAAACAGTGGAAAAGACTTTGCACCTTTCGGCTTTACAAACACTCTTTGCTGCGGCTGTAACTGCAATTGGTCAAACTTTTCTCTGGTCAAATTAGCGTTTACTACTTGACCGTCATCTAAGGTTAATTCTACCTGAATTTCCCATCCCAAATGAATCAAGCGACTGATTCTTGCTGGCACTGTTGCACTATTTTCGGTGGTTTCAATTACTACGTCGTGAGGGCGCAAGAAAATTTCTGGGTTGGGTGAGTCAAATCCGTTGTCTTGAAACAGCCTCGAACTGCTGGGTAAGACATTGACTGGGCCGATAAAACTCATGACGAAAGCACTTGCTGGATGGTCGTAAATTTCTGCGGGCGTGCCTACTTGTTCGATTTTACCTTTATTCATTACTGTAATGTGATCGGCAACTTCCATCGCTTCTTCTTGGTCGTGCGTCACAAAGACTGTGGTAACGTGCACTTCGTCGTGCAGTCGGCGCAACCAAGCGCGCAAATCTTTGCGGACTTTAGCATCAAGAGCTCCAAAAGGTTCGTCTAGCAGCAACACTTTCGGTTCCACAGCCAGAGCTCTCGCTAGGGCCACGCGCTGCCGCTGGCCTCCTGAAAGTTGCGACGGGTATCTGTCGCCCAATCCTGCTAATTGCACTAAATTCAACAATTCTTCAACCCGCGATTTGACTTTGGCGGGCGGTGTTTTCTGAATTTCCATGCCGAAAGCGATATTTTTTCGGACTGTCATGTGCTTGAATAGCGCGTAGTGCTGAAACACAAACCCAATTTTGCGGTCTTGGACGCTGGTATTGGTGGCATCTTGGCCTGTTAGCCAGATTTTGCCGGAGTCGGGCATTTCTAAACCTGCAATCAGCCGCAGCAGGGTAGACTTGCCGGAACCAGACGGGCCTAGCAATGCGACTAGGGAACCTGATTCAATTTCTAAGCTGACTCGATCGAGTGCTTGGAAACTGCCAAACTGTTTACTTACATTTTCGACGGTGATTCCCATAGGAAGTTCGGCAACGGATTTTTTAACGGATTTAACGGATTTAACGGATTTAACGGAGGTCAGACGCAACAATCAAGAGCGAAAAATGTTAATCTCCGGTTTCTGGATAGGTTAACGTAAGTTTTTTATAGCACGATCGCACATCCGTTGCTTAATTTTATGGTTTTGGCGCTCTCCCAAACACTGGAAAATTCCCCAAAATGCACCTCCATCACAAAACAAAACAATTATTTATCACCAAAGTTGCCGTTTGGTACTATAATGCAGCAAAAGTTCAAGCGTTTTTGACTTCAAAGGCTGAGGGGATATAAGGAAAATGGGAAATGTTGGACGTGTGCCTGTAGGAATTATCGGCGCTTCAGGGTACGGCGGCGTGCAACTTGTGCGTCTGCTGGCGGATCACCCAGCGGCGGAAGTAGTGTATTTGGGCGGGGATAGCAGTGCGGGAAAACCTTATTCCAGCCTTTATCCGCATCTGACTAACTGCATTGATTTGACAGTCGAGGCGATCGACCTAGACAAAATAGCGGCAAAATGTGAAGTTGTGTTTCTGTCGCTGCCCAACGGTTTAGCTTGCCAAATGGCACCGACGCTGATCGAAGGCGGCTGCAAAGTCTTGGATTTGTCGGCTGACTACAGATTTGAAAATCTGGAAACTTACAAAGCTTGGTACGGCGGCGAGCGATCGGACTCTGAACTGGCTGCAACGGCTGTTTACGGTTTGCCAGAATTGTATCGCGATCGAATTAAAGACGCTCAGTTAGTAGGCTGTGCCGGCTGCTACGTCACTGCTAGTTTGTTAGCCTTGGCACCTTTGCTCAAACAAGGCCTCATTGTGCCAGAAACAGCAATTATCGACGCCAAATCCGGTGCTTCGGGAGGAGGCCGCAAAGCCGAAGTTAATCTCTTGTTGGCTGAAGCAGAGGGTTCTCTGGGCGCTTACGGCGTTGGCCGCCACCGCCACACGCCAGAAATCGAGCAAATTTGCAGCGATTTAGCGGGACACGATATTAAAGTTCAGTTTACTCCCCACCTCATTCCGATGGTGCGGGGAATTCTGGCGACTGTGTACGCCACTTTGCGTGATCCGGGTTTGGTGCGGGAAGATTTAATCACGATTTTCAGCGCTTTTTACCGCAATTGTCCTTGGGTAAAAGTGTTGCCGGCTGGGGTTTATCCGCAAACAAAATGGGCTTGTGGCACAAATCTGTGTTACATCGGTGTGGAAGTCGATCCGCGTACTGACAGGGTAATTGTGATGTCGGCGATCGACAATTTAATTAAGGGACAAGCGGGCCAAGGCATCCAGTGCATGAACTTGATGATGGGCTGGGAAGAAACTTTGGGTTTGCCACAATTGGCTTTCTATCCTTAATTGGGCATTGGGCATTGGGTTTTTAGTGTCAACTCAAGTTTGAAACCATTGATAAATCTCGTTTGTAGCTGAGGCCAGATCCCCCTAAATCCCCCTTAAGAAGGGGGACTTTGAATGCTTCTTGTTCCCCCCTTCTTAAGGGGGGCTAGGGGGGATCTGGCCTCGGTGGTAAACAGCAGTCTGTGACTAAGTTTGACCTAGTTGTTGACACCAATGGATAATGCCCAATTACCGATTATCGATCGCTATTTCGGCCCGTAACCGATCGATCCTGCATAAATTGCCCGATCGCCCAATTGGTCCTCAATCCGCAACAAACGGTTGTATTTGGCAACTCGTTCGCTGCGACACAAAGAACCAGTCTTGATTTGACCGGCGCGAGTCGCTACCGCTAAATCAGCAATTGTGGTATCCTCAGTTTCGCCAGAACGGTGGCTGATGACCGATCGATAGCTGTTTCGTTTGCCGAGGTCGATCGTATCCAAAGTCTCCGTCAATGAACCAATTTGATTCAGCTTAATCAAAATCGAATTGCTAGCCTTCAAATCAATTCCTTTTTGCAGCCGCGTGCGATTAGTAACAAACAAATCGTCACCCACCAACTGAACTTTGCTACCCATTTTTTGAGTCAGCGCCACCCAACTGTCCCAATCGTCTTCGTGCAAACCATCTTCAATGGAAACGATCGGATATTGACCTACTAAACCATCCAAATAATCGATTAATTCTGCAGGCGAATGAGCCACACCGTCATAAGTGTACTGCCCATCTTTGTAAAACTCGCTAGCAGCAACATCCAAAGCCAAAGCAACTTGTTCCCCTGGCTTGTAACCAGCTTTTTCAATTGCCATCATCAACAAATCCAAAGCTTCCTGATTGGAACCCAAATTAGGAGCAAAACCGCCTTCATCACCGACACCAGTCAGCAAATTTTTGTCTTTCAAGACATTTGCCAGACTAGCAAATATTTCTGCTCCCCAGCGCAAAGCTTCCTTAAAAGAAGGCGCACCCACAGGTACAATCATAAACTCTTGAATGTCTACGTTGTTGTCCGCGTGGGAACCACCGTTGATCACGTTCATCAAAGGTACGGGTAAAACGTTCGCTAAAGTGCCGCCCAAGTAGCGATAAAGGGGGAGTCCTAAAGTTTCGGCGGCTGCCTTTGCTGTGGCTAGGGAGACTCCGAGAATGGCATTTGCGCCGAGGTGGGATTTGTTGGGGGAACCGTCCAAGTCAATCATGGTTTGGTCTACCAGTGCTTGGTCGATCGCATCGAGATTAGCCAAAGCGGGGGCAATTTTGTGCTCGACGTTATCGACGGCTTTCAAGACTCCTTTGCCGCCGTAACGGTTTTTGTCGCCGTCTCGCAATTCGTGGGCTTCAAAAGAGCCTGTAGACGCGCCGCTGGGCACTTGGGCGAGCCCCACAACGCCGTTGGCTAGGTAAACTTCAGCTTCAATGGTGGGGCGGCCACGGGAGTCGAGGATTTCTCTGGCTTGAATAGATTCGATCGCAGTGTCTTGCATATTAAGGATTCCTGACTTAACTCAATGGTTGATGACAATTAGCATTCAGCAGGCTTTCGGTAACTGACTGCTAACGGGTAATAGAGTACGCGATCCCGATAATTATTGGCGATCCTTTCAAACTTTTTGCGGATTTGGGCGATAGTTTAGTGTCAACAAGTAATCGTTCTTGCGAAATAATTTTCGACAATTTTTACAGTTATTTAATTTTTTTAACCCCAGATTCCCGCAGATTTCTTAATTGGAAACTTTGTTACAATCAGAATATCAACAAAGTCAATCAAAAAAGGAGAAACTTAGGATGTTAGAAACAAATCTCGGAGAAATTAGAGCCTTAGCTATCGACTCCGATCCAATTATTCCCGATCCCCCCAACATCAGATTGCTCACCGGGCCTTTACCAAATCCCAGCGATCCCAACTTTTTTGACTTAACTCCCAATGACGACGCATTTCAATTAGCAAACGGAATTCTGCGGAATACTCCCGGAGGTTTGCGGGGTTTAGATGGTAACGATTTTGTCAGAGGTTCCGGTGGTGCGGAACTGATGAACGGTAACAGTGGCATCGATACTTTAATCGGAGGTTGTGGCAGCGATACTATTCGTGGCGGCCAAAATTTTGACATACTTTACGGAGAATGCGGCAGCGACATTCTCAGCGGCAATCAAGGCGATGACTACGCCTACGGAGGCACTGGAAATGACTTTATTCGTGGCGGTCAAGGGAATGATGCTTTAGTCGGAGACAGTGGCAATGATACTCTGATTGGTGATGCAGGAGTCGATCGACTTTGGGGAAAAGAAGGCGCAGATTTGTTTGTAATTAGAAGAGAAGTGGGAGCAACTTCGCAGGAATTTGGTTCAGATCAAGCCCCTCCAATTGGGACTTTTCCTTTGAGTACAGAAGAAGTGCCAGCAGATTTTATTCTCGACTACAATCCGACTCAAGGTGATGTCATTGGATTGGCGGGAGGACTAACGCGAAACGATATTGTTTTGAGCGAAAGGTTTGCAACAATTGGCGATGCGAGAAGTTACGATAGCAACGGGCCTACTCCTCCGGGACAGCCTCAAACTACTGAGTTTAGATTTTTAAACATTAAAGCGACGGTGATTCGCGAAGCTACTACCGGCAATATCTTGGGTTTGGTGAAGGATGTTTCGCCGAGTCAAATTCAGTTTAGCTCTGTGTCTGACGGGGCGATCGCCCTAGGATAATCTTCCTAGGTTTGATCGTTCGGACTTCAGTCCTTTCTAAAGACTAAAGTCGGAACGATCAAACCATTTGTCTAGTTTCCCAATAATCAACCATAAAAAAGCTCAGATGTTAGAAACAAATATCGGACAAGTTAGAGCATTAGCTGAAAATTCTGACCCAATTATTCCCAATCCCCCTATCAGATTGCTGACAGCGCCTTTGTCAAATCAAGGCGACCGCAACTTTTTTGACCTTACTCCTGATAACGATGTAGTTGAATTATCAAACGGAATTCTGCGTAATACTCCAGGAGGTTTGCGCGCTTTAGCGGGCAACGATTTTGTTAGAGGTTCCGCAGCACCGGAACTAATGAATGGTAATGCTGGTAGCGATACTTTAATCGGAGGTTGTGGTAGCGATACTATTCGTGGCGGTCAAGATTTTGACATACTGTACGGAGAATGTGCCAATGATATTCTCAACGGCAATCAAGGTAATGATTACGCCTATGGAGGTACAGGCAATGACTTTCTTCGAGGCGGTCAAGGGAATGATGCTTTAGTCGGAGACAGTGGCAATGATACTCTGATTGGTGATGCTGGAATTGACAGACTTTGGGGAGGAGAAGATGCAGATTTATTTGTAATTAGAAGAGAATCGGGAGCAACTGCGGGGGAATTTGGTTCAGATCAACCACGTCCTGCTGGGACTTTTCTTACTAATGTAGTGCCTACACCTCCACTTCCTCCTGCTGGGACTTTTATTGCTAATGTAGTGCCTACACCTCCAGGTCCTCCTGCGACTTTTGATGTAGTAGATGAAGTGCCAGCAGATTTTATTCTTGACTACAATCCAGCTCAAGATGTAATTGGATTGGCTGGAGGACTAACGCGAAATGATCTTGTTTTGACGGAAAGGTTTGCAACCGTTAATGATGCCAGAGAGTACGATAGCAAGGGCCCTTATCCTCCGGGAGCGCCTCGAACGGCTGATTTTCAACCCTTGAAAATTAAAGCGACGGTGATTCGGGAAGCTAGTACCGGCAATATTTTGGGTTTGGTGAAAGATGTGTCGCCGAGTCAACTTCAGTTTATATCTGTTGTAGATAGTGCGATCGCCCTAGGTTAACTCAAATCGGTACATATTGCTGCTAAGAAGCAGAACACGGACGGGCGGGACGCCCATCCCACAACACCAAGGCTATCAATCCTCGTTCCCAGGCTCTGCCTGGGAAGGCATATCAGCGAGGCTCTGCCTCCCGATTGCTGACATGAATTTAACAATATTTAAAATTGCCAGAAATCCGCCACATCATATCCCATTTCGCCCAGCATTTGCCGCAGCAGAGGCAAGCTCAAACCGATCACATTTGTGTGACATCCTTCGATTTGTTCGACAAAAAAGCCGCCTTTACCTTCGAGTGCAAAACAGCCTGCACAGGCGAGGGGCTCTCCGGTAGCGACGTAAGCTGCTATTTGGCGCGAGGTAACTTCCGCAAAATGAACTTTTGTAACTTGACAGCGAATGACCGATCGCGACCTAGCCTGATCAAAGTCATCGAATCTAGTATCAATTAAAGCATGACCCGTATATAATTCGCCAACTTTCCCGCGCATTTTCTGCCACCGCGAGATTGCTTCTTCGGCATCCTTCGGCTTGCCGTGAATTTCCCCATCAATGACCAAAATTGAATCGCATCCCAACACCAAACACGATTTGGGATTAGGGATTTGCGGGTGAGAATTAGCCAGCAAGAACTTAGCTACAGCCTCAGCTTTTCCCTCGGCTAAAACCTGCACTAACTTAGTGGCATCCCTCATTTGTATTTGCCCTTCATCAAAGTCGCTGGGGCAAATCACAGCTTGAATGCCGGCATTTTCTAGCAGGCTGCGGCGCGCTGGAGAAGCTGAAGCTAATACAAAAGTTGGAATTTTCATAAGTTAAGAAGGAAGAAGGAAGAAGGAAGAAGGAAGAAGGAAGAAGGAAGAGGTAAGAAGGAAGAAGAAAAATAAACTAAACTATTCCCCATGCCCAATGCCCTGCGCCCTATTCCCCATTTCCAACTACTTTTTAATCTAATAAACAGAGAAAGATTTAACGACTTTCTCAAAAGCTTCTTTTACCTTCGGCCAGCGTTCTTCGGTAGTGGAAACGTTAAGCGTAAAAAGTTTGCCGCGGCTGACGGCCACACTCGCTAAGTTGTGCCGTTCTTGGTTTGGCAACTTAACGGCGTATTCTAAAATGTAATAGTTTTTCGATCGCGATTCGCGAGCTTCTGCACTGACTAATTCAGCTTCGCGGCCGGAATCTGTCGGGGCGATAGCATTTTTGCTGAGCTTGTATCCCACATCCGTCGGCGTTCCCAAATCCGCCAGAGTTTTGTCCTTGGCGACTGGACTGATTACCACGCTGACGTTCTCGGTTTGCTGAATCAAATCGCGGAACACCACATCGGGCCCGTTAGAAACCGCGATCGGCAGCCAGCCGTTAGGATAGAGAAATTGATAGCCGTCGCCAGTATCAACGTAGCTTTTGAGTCCGGTGACTTTAGACACACAACCGGTCAAACTGAGGCTTAGAACCACCAGAAGTATTGCCGCAATTCGTTTGAGCATTCTTTTTACGGGTAGGGTAAAACAAAAATATTTAATTTTAATTGTCTCACCAAACCTTGCCCCCTCAAAATAGTTAAGCTATGGATCGCCGTTTGTGTACCGCCCGCGATCCATAGCCATATAGTTTAATTGTTAACAAAATCATTACAGGTGAGTCAGCCAGCTAATCAGCCCGTGCTTGGTCGAAACTTCTAAAGCCAAGAGAGAAACAAAGCCAATCATGGCAAGGCGGCCGTTTAAGCGTTCTGCGTAGGGAGTGAAGCCGGTGCGGGCTTCGTCATCGATGTATACTGTCGGCTCGATCGCAAAATTATTCATTTTGCCTTCGTCGTCCAGCATTAAGCCTCTGTTACTCATGTTTTTTTCCTAAATGGTTTTGAGTGTACTGTAAATAAATGTAACAGACTTGTGAAGATATGTAAAGGATTGTGAGAAATTTTTTTTTAAAGACCTCTATCTGACACCAGTTTTAAAAAAAAATGCAACTGTAGGCAAGCTCTAAACCCTTATATAGTCAGTCTTTCCCAAATCTAAAATCTAAAATCTAAAATCTACAATGGTATGACTGTGGGTAGACTCTGGGCCCCGTAGGGGGGAGGATAGAGTGGAGAGGCACAAAAGTCGATGGTGTATGGCAAATCCAGTCTGGGTTTGACGAAAATTGTGGAACGGAGGAAAAATTTATGCGGGCCAGTCTGGAAATGCGGTGGTTTTATAGCGGTGCACTGCCAAAATCGATCAATCAATGGTTTGGAAGCGAGAGTCTCGGCGGGTATCTGTCGCCTCCAGAAGAGCGGGAAGACACATATTTGCTAGTACCGGGCTGCGACTACTTGGGAGTGAAGCTGCGCGGGAAAACCTTGGAGGTAAAGTGGCGTCAAGGAGAGTTGGGGGCGATGCAGTTCGGCAACCGCTGGGAAGGTAATGCCGAGAAGTGGCTCAAGTGGGTTTGTGCCGACACCATCGCACCGATACCGGCGGATATTTTGGCGACAGGAAAGTGGGTGGGAGTCAAGAAAAAGCGAGCGCAGCGTCTTTATCAAGTTTCGACCCCTGGTTCCCTGATGTCTGTGCCTGTGGAAGCCCCAATTCCCCAAGGTTGCAGCGTGGAACTTACTCAGTTGAACATTAACGGCAGCGCATGGTGGACTTTGGGATTTGAAGCGTTTGGCAGCGAAAGTTGTTTGACAGAAAGCCTGCAAACAGTAGCTAGTTGGACTAGCAAGAGTTATCAGGCGCAAAAGTTGAAAGCTGAGGATTCTTCTGGTTATCCGATTTGGCTGGCAGGCAAGTAATATCAAATCCCTTTGAATCATACCGCCTGTATTCTTTAGTTCCCATCTGTTGGGACGAAAAATAAGACGGCGGTTGAAACCGCGTCTACACAAACTAAGTCCGCCGACGCGGACTGAAGAAAATAACGCAATTTTAACCGCCCGGTCTTTCTTCTATTCGCCCTCTCCTATTCTCCCCACTCTGCCAGCACTTCTCAGAATTTGACAAGCCAAAATCGCCGCCCCAAACCCATTATCAATATTCACCACACCCACACCAGCCGCACAAGAATTAAGCATAGTTAAAAGAGGAGCAATCCCGCCAAAACTCGCGCCGTAACCAACACTTGTCGGCACTGCAATCACCGGACAATCCGCTAAACCCGCAACCACACTCGGCAAAGCACCTTCCATACCAGCAACCGTAATCAACACATCAGCATCATCAATCACGTGCCGATTATTCAACAAGCGGTGAATTCCAGCAACTCCCACGTCCCACAAACGCCGCACCTGAAAACCGCAAAGTTCCGCAGTAACTGCCGCCTCTTCCGCCACAGGCAAATCCGCCGTTCCCGCACTGATAATAGTCACAGTACCAGGATGTTGCGGAGTCTGGAAATTAGCAGAAATTGCACAAATTCGAGCCTTTTGGTAGTAGCACAAATCGGGTATTTTTTGCTGCAATTTCTCGAAAACTTCCGGTTCAATTCGCGTCGCCATCACCACAGGATTTCGCCCGCGCATCGCCTCGATAATTTCCACAATTTGGTCTGGTGTTTTCCCTGGGCCCAAGATGACTTCAGGAAAACCAGTTCTCAAGGTGCGGTGGTGGTCAATTTTGGCAAAATCCCCCACTTGTTCAAAGTCAAAATGCTTTAATTTATCCAAAGCTGCGATCGGGCTAATATCGCCTGCGGCAACTGATTCGAGTAAGTTCTGTAAAATTTTAGGTTCCATAAATATTAGTCAGTTGTCAGTTGTCCGTTGTCAGTTGTCCGTTGTCAGTTATCAGTTGTCAGTTGTCAGTTGTTAGTTGTCAGTTGTCATTAGTAAAAAATAACCAATAACAACTAACATATAACCAATAACAACTGACTATTCTGCAATTTTCAGCTCGTACAAATTCCAGAAAGCACCGCCGAGAGCACTGTAGCGAATTCCCGAAACGCGATCGCGCACCGCCTCGAAAGTCAGCGGATTTACCATATAAACAAAAGGCACTTGTTCCGCTATAATCCGCTGCGTTTCAGCATAAAGTTCCTTGCGCTTCGCCTCATCAAGCTCCTGGGAAGCCTTCACGTAAATGTCATCGATTTTCTGCTCCCAGTCGTCAACTTTCCAACCCTTAATCGGCGGTTCTCCGGCTTGCGGGCCCTGGTTGAAACTGTGCAGCGTGCCGTTAACAGACCAAATATTGTAGCCGCTGTGCGGTTCAGTACCTCCCGTAAAACCGCCGAGGTAAGTATCCCAATTCCGCGTCAATCGCAGTTTTTCCACATAAGTGTTAAAACTCAGAAACTGCGTATCAATTTGCATCCCCAGTTTGCCCAAGTCTTGCTTAATTTGCGTTGCCATTTGTTCCCGAACTTTTTTCCCCGCCGCCATCAACAAAGTAAAGCGCACTTTGTTACCCTCAGTATCCAACAATTCGCCGTTACTATTATACTTGAAACCTGCACTTAACAGTAACTCTTTCGCTTTTTGTAGATCGTAACTGTAAGTTTTCAATCCCTGTTCTGGAGATAAGTAGAATGGACTTTGGGCCGGAATTGGAGAATGCAGCGGCGCGCCAAGTCCGCGATAAATATTGTTAGTCATGGCGTCCCGGTTGATGCCGTAGGCGATCGCCTGCCGAAATTCTTTACTCGCGAACCAGCGAGACTTAACCGGGTCTACAAACGGCTGATTTTGAGCATTGCGGCCCTTATTCAGATTGAAACACATAAATACGCTGCCAGTATCCGGGCCGCCGTTGAATACTGTATATTTGCCGCGTTTTTCCTCCCGTTTCAGCAGCGGAAACACTTCCGGCTGCACGTCCAGAGTATCCAAATCGCCCGATCGAAAATTCAGCAATTGATTGTCAGTATTTTCGATAATTTGCCAGACAATTTGCTGGATGTAAGGCTGAACATTTCCCTCAGCATCTTTGCGCCAAAAATACGGATTTTTTTCCAAAACCACGCGCTGATTAGGAGTATAGCTCAGCATTCGATATTGACCGTTACCGACAATTTTTTGGGGATCAGTATCCGTGCCCCAAGTAGCCAGGAATTTAGGCTTGCCGTCTGCATCTGTATTTTCGACAGCTTCCTGTAAAATATGAGCTGGTAAAATCGGGATTCCCCCAGCAAATCTAATAAAAGGAGCAAAAGGTTCGGCCACTGAAAATTCAACGCGGCGGCTGTCAATTTTTTTGAGTTTGGGCAATTGACGGCTCATGCCAACTCTCAGAATATCTTTCAAGCTGCTAGGGATTTTTTCATTGAAATAAATCTTTTCATAGCTGAAGATAATGTCATCTGTTGTCATGGGTTCGCCGTCAGACCATTTCAATCCCTCTCGCAGGGTGAAGACAATCTTTTTGCCGTCTTTAGAGACTTCCCAGGACTCTGCTAAACCTGGTTCTAGCTGGGATGTCAAGCCGTTTTCGTTAATTAATCCCTCGTACATATAGCCAAAAACGCTATATGCAGACTGATTTAGCGGGTAGTTGAAGGTAGACGGGCCGCTGGGGGTGGGAACGACGAGTCTGTTTACTAAGTTCGATCGGGCGGGACGACAAGCAGAGAGACTGACGGCTGCAATTACAGCCAGCAAAACAGCCAACCAGCGGCGCTTTGAATGTAAAATAGGGAAATTTTTCATAATAATTTACTGTACCACCTGCGTGCAATTATGACTGAGATTGTAGCCAACCTAGAAAGTTTTTAGTGACAGAGAAATACTTTGTAATCCCCGCCTCTCGCAAAACATCTTGAACTGCCGGTATGCCAAATTCTTTGAAATTACCACTGAGAAATACTTTGGTTTCTGTGGAATGCGATCGGGCATGACTGAGGATACAGTGTAGAATCAAATTGTCTGTTGGGTCTTTTTCGATCAAAGTTGCGTTTAAGCTTGCTTCGATAATCTCTGGATTTAATGCAATCATTTCTGAATTTCGCGACATCAGACTTATCGCTTCCCGCAAGCGCGATTTAATTTCACCTACTCGATAGCCATAGTAAATGAATGACTCTTCTAAGTGAAAAGATAGAGATGCGGCGTATTCAGATGTCACATCTCGCTTTGTTTCGCTAACTTGACGACTTAGCTGTTGCCCAAAAGAGTTTTGTCGCTTCAACTCATCCTCTAAAGCTGACAAAGCCGACCTGTAACAAATGCTCGGTATTACCAACTGAACTGATGAGGACAAATCCCTGAGCAACATAATTGCTTCAGCCTCACGCCCTGTAGTAATACTCATCAGAAAGTTGGTCTCGATATATACGATTGCCACCTAATTCCACTCCTGATTTTGTTGTTCCACCTGCAAGTAACGGCAGCAAACCGATGGCTGCTATCTGTTCCGATGCTGGCGGACTTGCTGATTTCCAGTTATAATCTAAGTCATGCAGCCACGATTGAATCACCGTTTCAATGGTATCTTCAAAGAGCCATTTACTGCCAAACATAGGCATATAATAGCGACCTATTTCACCAGTATTGAGAGTGCAAACGGGTTCTGATAAATTCACACCATCCCATTTGAAAATCAAAATTTGTTCCGCGTCAATAAACATAGCATAGGGAACGATCGCGTTTTGTTCAGACAGCTTAGCTAACACAGCTTTGATCCAGTCGATCGCGCGATCGACAATTTTCTGTTTCGCCGCTGGTTCTTCAGCTTGAATAATTTTAACCTCGATTAGCACGACTATGCGATCGTCCTTATCCAACGCGATCACATCCGCGTCTACAGGAAATTGTAACTCCCAGGTGTCAGTGTCCATGATTTCAGGCTTCCTAGCGATTTTGGATTAAACAATTGACTCCACAGTCAATTTTAGATGATAGATTTCTATTTTTGGCCCAGCAAAACTACAGCATAGGCTGCAATTCCTTCTTCTCTTCCCACGGGGCCTAACTTTTCGTTAGTAGTAGCTTTGATGCCAATTTGGTCTGGTTTTAATTGTAAAACATCAGAAAGCCGATCGCGCATTTGCTCAATATGCGGTTTCAGCTTCGGACGTTCAGCCACCACCACCGAATCAATATTACCAATTTCCCAGCCTTTATCTAATATTAACTGATTGACTTGTGCTAGCAAAACTAAACTATCAGCACCTTTCCATTTTGGGTCAGTTGGCGGGAAATATAGGCCGATATCTCCTAAGCTGAGAGCTCCCAGCATCGCGTCCATGATAGCGTGGGTGAGCACGTCTGCGTCGCTGTGTCCTAATAAGCCTAATTCGTGGGGAATGTGTACGCCGCCGAGGATTAGGGGGCGTTCTGGAACTAAACAGTGAATGTCGTAGCCGTTACCGATGCGGATGTTCATGTCAAGTAGATGTTTGGGGAATGCAGACAGCAGGCAATTATTGCACAGTTTGTCTGGGGATAAGTGAGTTTTTTGGGCGATCGACCTTTTTTACTTTTGGGCAGATATTGGAGGAATGCGATCGGCCGTTAAAATTACTACTTTCCCATCTTGCCAAACAGCAATAGATTCACCTAATTTGCGGTGTCTTTCAATAGCTGCGGCAACTGCCGATTTCAGTCCAGCATTAATCTTTATAGATAAAAGTTGTCTGGGTTTTGATTGTTTCATTTTATTTTTGAGTTATTTGATTCCAGCTTTCAACATTATAGATTATCTGTTCTTCCTCGATAGTCCCTTCTGCCACTAACTGAGCAGTTTCGTGAGAGTTGTCATAGATAATCCAATTGTCGCACAGTGGCAAATACAGAGCAATCAAATTTCGCAGTCCTCTGTCATAGTGGCGGCGGATGACATCTTCTGGGATAGAATGACCGCCGCTAGCTACCCGTCGGGCTACTCTTGCTACGGCTAGTTCTGGCGATCGCAACCAAAAGTAAATTAAGTTAATTGTATAATCTTTTGTTTTACAACTTCTGAGAAAAGCTGCAAAGCTGCGGGCCGCCAGAGTAGTCTCAAAGGCAAAATCAGTTCCAGAATTAGACAGAGTTTGCAGTCTTTCTAGCATGATTCGTCCGGCCCAAATGGCTACGGACTCTTGATTGAATGGTGAAAGTGCCGCCGCGATCGCATCAGCATTGATATATTCAAAACAGTCCAGAAAGTTGGGCAATAAACTCATTGATGCAGTGGTTTTGCCGGAACCGTTAGCGCCGCCAATGATGTAAAGATTCGGCATAAATTTACAAGTTAAATTTGTACTAAGGATCGAAAACTTAAACTTAATTACCTCCTACAGTCGTCTATCCTGTAAGTTGCCAGATAAAAAGAGGCAGAGCCTCCGGATCTGCATTACCAGGCAGAGCCTGGTAACGAGCAACGAGCAATCGCTTAAGTTATTAAATTTTCATTCCTGAGTAAATCGACCTAATTAAACGTAAATTCCCGATCGCTCAAAAGCTTGCTGTATATCTCTTCTTCCTGATGACCAATGACCAATGACCAATGACCAATGACTGATGACCAATGACCAATGACTGATGACTTCTTCCATCTACTTAACTTCAGTTGACTAATCTTCCAACAAATCCGGCCGCCTTTGGCGAGTTCTGGCAATTTGCTGTTCCTTGCGCCAGCGAGCAATTTCTGCGTGATTACCAGACAGCAAAACATCAGGAACCTTCAAACCACGAAAATCTGCCGGTCGAGTATATTGCGGATAATCCAAAAGCCCGTCTTCAAAACTCTCAAACTTTAGGGAATCTTCCTTCGCCACAGTTCCCCGCAGCAATCGCAAAACCCCATTAATCAAAGCTAAAGCCGGAATTTCGCCCCCCGTGAGCACAAAATCCCCCAAAGACACCTCGCGAGTGACCAAATGCAGGACTCGATCGTCCACACCCTCATAATGACCACAAATCAACACCAACTGATCGCGATCGGCCGCCAACTCCCGAAACATCGCTTGCTGCATCGGTTCCCCCTGGGGAGTCAGCAAAATCACCTCTCGCCTTGGCAAAACCGGCAGCGACTCCACCGCTGCAAAAATCGGTTCCGGTTTCATCAGCATCCCCACTCCGCCCCCGTAAGGCTCATCATCGACTCGCTGGTGTTTGTCTGTGGTAAAATCGCGGGGATTGACAAAATTCACCTCAGCAATCTTTTTAGCTAAGGCTTTGCCCATCAGTCCCGACTCCAGGGGAGCCCGGAAAAATTCTGGAAATAGGGTAACAACGTCAAATCGCACAATTATTGGAATTTCATTGATACATCACCTCTAGTTTGACCTTTAGAGGGAGTTCAGTTTTCAGTAATTGCTTTATTCTTTATAATTTCTTATAATTTCTGAAAATTTTGGCAAGTTAAATTCTCTTCCTGTGTCGGCGGGCCGGTTTTGTACAAAAATAATCTGTTTTTCATGACAGCGACTGCAAGTAAACTCGCCCCCCAAACAACTGCGGGATAGTGCGATCGGCGATCGCACCTCACTCGCACAAACAAAAATTTATTCTTAAAAAGCCCTATTGTACCCACAGCAACGGCAAAATTGAATTTCACATCCAACAGAGGAAGACACACCATGCAGCAGTTGACATCTCAAGCCCTTGAACACAATATTCCCCAGCGCACAAAAACCTCGATTATGGTCATCGGGGGAGCCGAAGACAAAGTTCACGGGCGAGAGATTCTGAACACCTTTTTTTGCCGTGCTGGGGGTGCAAACGCTCGGCTGGCGATCGTTCCGTGCGCTTCGCGAGATCCCGAAGGAATTAGCAACCGCTACCGCACCATATTTGACGAAATGGGCGTTAGTGCCGTCAAAGTAGTGGACATCCGCGAACGCGAACAAGGCGAAAACCCCGTCTGGAAAGATTATTTAGAAGACTGTACGGGCGTATTCATCACAGGCGGCGACCAACTGCGACTCTGCGGACTGCTGGCGGACACCCCGCTGATGGAGAAAATTCGTAAAGAAGCTCTCGAAGGCAAGATTACCCTCGCCGGTACCAGCGCGGGTGCTGCGGTGATGGGATATCACATGATTGCAGGCGGTGGGAGTGGGGCGTCACCAAACCGCTCTTTAGTAGACATGGCAAACGGACTTAACATTATTCCTGAGATCATCGTAGATCAGCATTTTCACAACCGCAACCGCATGGCTCGCTTGCTGTCGGCTGTGGCTTGCCATCCAGATCGCCTCGCTATTGGTATTGACGAAGACACCTGCGCCTTGTTTGAGGGAGACGATACTATGAAAATTCTCGGTAAAGGCACTGTGACTATTGTTGATTCTAGGGAAAATTTTTATACCAATGAGTCTCTGGTAGGAGCGACAGAACCCTTAAGTCTGTTCAATATGCGCTTGCACGTTCTGTGTCACGGAGATTGCTACAATATGCCCCTAGGCAAACCAATGCCATCGGCAGCCTGTTCCGAGTCGGGCTGGCCTCCCGAATGCCGCACAGCCAACTAACTTAGAACATCTCTTGTCATTGATTCGGCAGAAATTAAGTGGCATTCCGGCCGAATCATCAATACCACAATAGAATAGATTCCGAAGCAGCCACGGGCTGACGCCAGAAGGCAGAAGCACAGAAAATTCTAGCTTCGGGCTTTGAGTTTTTGCTAGCCATTGACCTGTACTTGTTTTTAGCCGATCGCTGGGGCATGAATTTTCAATTCGGTGACCCATAACTGGAAATTCACTCCCAAACTGTTCGCAGCGAACAGTCGATCGAGCAATCTAGATCGAAATTGAATAAATGCTCCAATTATCTATAAGATTTCGCGCCCCATACCCCTCTAACTGCCATGAAAATACTTAAAATCCAGACCTTACGCGGCCCCAACTACTGGAGCATCCGACGCCAGAAACTCGTCCTGATGCGTCTGGATTTAGAGGAGTGGGCAGATAAAACCACATCGGAAATTCCTGGCTTCTATGAAGGGTTGATCGCCGCACTTCCGAGTTTGAACGACCATCACTGTTCTCCAGGCCATAAGGGAGGATTCCTGCAACGGGTCAGAGAAGGGACAATGATGGGACACGTAATCGAACACGTCGCCCTAGAACTTCAGGAAATGGCAGGAATGCCGGTCGGGTTCGGTCGCACCCGCGAGACGGCCACCCCAGGCACTTACCAAGTAGTAATCGAGTATCAAAACGAACAAGCAGGTCGCTACGCAGCCCGGGCGGGCGTGCGGATGTGCCAAAGCATTGCCGAGACAGGCACTTATCCAGCAGCAGAATTAGTCCAAGATTTGAGAGACCTCAATGAGTTTGCTTTGTCGGCAGCCCTGGGGCCAAGCACGGAAACACTGATTAAGGAAGCAGAAGCGCGCGGCATTCCTTGGATACCTTTGAGCGCCCGGTTTATGATTCAACTCGGCTACGGGGTTCACCAAAAGCGGATTCAGGCAACTCTGAGCAACCGCACGGGAGTTTTGGGAGTAGAACTTGCCTGTGACAAGGAAGGTACCAAAAATATCCTCGCCAGCGCCGGCGTACCGGTTCCCAGAGGGACGGTGATTAATTATTTGGATGAACTGCGCGGGGCGATCGAAGATGTCGGCGGTTATCCGATCGTCCTCAAACCCCTAGACGGCAACCACGGCCGCGGCATTACGATCGACATCAATTCCTGGGAAGCAGCAGCAGAAGCCTACGACTTAGCCAGCGCGGCATCAAAAACAAAAAGCGTGATAGTCGAGCGCTATTACGTCGGCCGTGACCACAGAGTATTGGTAGTTAACGGGCAAGTCATAGCAGTTGCAGAACGAGTCCCGGCTAACGTCCTAGGCAACGGCAGGTCTACAGTAGAACAGCTTATTGAAGAAGTAAACCGCGACCCGCAGCGAGGAGACGGACACGACAACGTGCTCACCCGGATCACGATCGACAAATTGTGCCTGGATTTGCTGCAAAAACAAGGATACGCGATGGACTCCGTAGTGCCCGCCGGGGAAAGAGTATTTTTGCGCGCGACAGCAAACTTGAGTACCGGTGGAATTGCAGTCGATCGCACCGACGAAATCCACCCAGAAAACGTCTGGCTGTTTTCCAGAGTCGCCAAAATCATCGGTTTGGACATCGCCGGCATTGACGTAGTAACATCCGACATTTCCCAACCCCTGCGCGATACGAACGGAGTCATCGTCGAAGTCAACGCAGCACCGGGTTTCAGAATGCACGTCGCGCCTAGTCAGGGTTTGCCCCGCAACGTCGCCGGCGCAGTCTTCGATATGCTTTTCCCATCGCCTCAACCCAGCCGGGTGCCGATTTTAGCGGTAACGGGAACCAACGGCAAAACTACAACCACTCGCCTACTCGCTCACATTGTCAAGCAGACCGGTCAGATTACTGGCTACACGACTACCGACGGCACTTACATCGGCGATTATTTGGTCGAAAGCGGAGACAATACCGGGCCGCAGAGTGCTCAATTGATTTTGTCTGACCCGACGGTGGAAGTGGCGGTGCTGGAAACGGCTAGAGGCGGAATTTTGCGATCGGGCTTGGGCTTCGATCAGTGCGATGTCGGCGTAGTCTTGAACGTCGCAGCCGATCACTTAGGAATCGGCGACATCGAAACCGTGGAACAACTAGCCAAACTCAAGAGCGTCCTCGTCGAGTCAGTAATGCCCAAAGGCTATGCAGTTTTGAATGCAGACGACCCGCTCGTAGCACAAATGGCGCAGCGTGTCAAGGCTCAAATTGCATATTTTTCGATGAACCCGGACAACGAACTGGTTGCCAAACATACCGCTGCGGGCGGGCTGGCGGCGATTTACGAAAATGGCTACTTGTCAATCTTGAAAGGCGATTGGACGCTGAGAATCGAGCAGGCTGTAAACGTGCCGCTGACGATGGGCGGGCGCGCGCCGTTTATGATTGCTAATGCTTTAGCAGCTTGTTTGGCGGCTTTTGCCCAAGGATTGAAAATAGAAGATATTCGGGCTGCTTTGTCAAGCTTCCAAGCATCGGTAGGTCAAACTCCCGGAAGGATGAATTTGTTTAATTTGGGCAGCTATCACGCTTTGCTCGACTACGCCCACAACCCGCACAGCTACAAAGCTTTGGGCAGTTTTGTGCAGAATTGGCAGGGAATGCGGATCGGGGTAGTTGGTGCTCCGGGGGATAGACGAGATGAAGATTTTGTGACGCTGGGCAAACTTTCGGCCGATATGTTCGATCGCATTATTGTCAAAGAAGATCTTGACAGACGTGGCCGAGAACCCGGTGTCGTGGCTAAGTTAATTTGTCAAGGAATTGCAGAGGGGATTTCTGCGCGCACTGGCGATCGATCTAAAGTTGCATACGAGTTGATTCTCGACGAAACAACGGCGGTTAACAAAGCCCTAGACGAAGCACCAGCAGGCAGTTTGGTGGTGATTTTACCTGAAGGTGTCACCAAAGCTCTGAGTTTAATTGAAGCCCGGAAACCGATTCAGGAATCTGTGGTAAATGCTGCTATTGTCGATCGCGTTTCTGAATCGCAGAATAGTTTAAAACCGACAGTGGTAAATCAAGGTTAAATTCTGAAGTCTCATTGAGTTAATAGGTTGGGTTTAATTCAATACGGTTCATTTAAGACAGATCCCCCCTAGCCCCCCTTAAAAAGGGGGGGACAAGAATGCCCTCAAAGTCCCCCTTCTTAAGGGGGATTTAGGGGGATATCCGGGGCATAAATATGTTAAGTGAACCGTATTGGGGTGTAATTGCGTTAAACCCAACCTATTTGTTTGAAAAATTACGTAATTCTTGTGCTTTTTAAAATTTTAGCCTGCTCCATCGCCAGTATGCAAACCTTTCAATAGTTGCTCTGCAACCTCAATCAGTTCGCACACAGAGTTTTGCGTAAGTTGTGTAGTTTTAAACCCATGAGCAATAGCGTTACGCAAAGAAAGCGTATTCATTAGTAAGTGATACTCAGATTTAGAAATTACGCCCTCCACCGTCAGTTGTTTCACTAAATACAGCGGATCTAATCTTTGCAAACTTAGCTCTTCTTTCTGGGCAACAATCCTTAAAGTTGCCTCAACCAAAGACCAAGAATATAGCATTGCTGACTCTAGATGTTGTGCTACAAGTTGCTTGGCGACTTGTAAACCCAACTCTATTTCATGCTCTTGAAAAGAATCCTTAGCTTTGGGAAGCTCGACTGCATCCTCCGAGTTAGTCATCACTAACTCAAACCTCCAACCAGGATTTTCTGCTACTGCTTGGGCTAAATTACGTAGATATGTATTAGAGGGTGAGTTGAGTGAAGTACGTGACTTGACTGCAATAACCACGGACTCTTCCCCCCGGCGCACTATCAGATCCGGGCGATAGCTTTTAAGGAAGTCCGGTAAATCTTCAGAGTTTGGATGAAATGAAATTTCATAACCTTTCTCACGATACTCCTCTGCTAGTTTTAGCAGTCGCTCTCTTTCTATGTTTGCAGTTGGGGTTGCCATCATGTCAGTACCTCTTGATCAGGAGCATCAATTACGACAATGTGCAAGAATTCATTGCCACGGGCAAATCCTTCCGCTAGAGTCGAGGTCATATTTTCTACTTTAAAGTTACCTGATAAATTCCTCTTGCGGGCTAGGACATCAGTTACTTGATCGTCATCGACATAGGCTAGCCCGATAATTGCATCTTGAATTGGCTTTACTATGTTGTCCACATCGATTTTAACAGAATCGTAGAAATAAGTTATCTGGAGCATAACTAGACCAGTAGCTGTTTTCTGCTCCGAAGACCAGTATTTTTCAGCCTCTTGCCTCACCGTCACTTTCCAAGCTTTGAGAAGAGCTCGCCTACGAGCTTGTTGTGATACTGGTGGGCCATCTACTATGAACTCAAATCTCGCCAAAGTGTTTCTAAATAGAAGATTGGGGATTATTTTACCTTTTAACTACCGCCCACTTAGTAATCGGTGCTAGCGGTTTCCAACCGAAATCGCAAGATCGATCGCCAATCGAAATCAATCTAACTATAGAATAAGGAAAAAGCAAAGCAAGCAGCAGGGTTGAAAAATGAATGAAGCCGATCGCACCAGAGTCGAAACATTCATCACACGCTGGGAAGGTTCGAGCGGTAATGAACGCGCAAACTACCAACTATTTTTTGCCGAAATGTCCGATGCACTGGGAGTCGATCGCCCTTTTGATAAAGGCAGAATTCCCAACGATCCCTACTGCTTTGATAAAGATGTCAAGATTTTTCACCCCAGCGGCAAGATAACTCCGGGGTTTATCGACTTTCACAAAGCCGAGCATTTTTTAATAGAGGCCAAACAGGGCGGAACCACGGGCAAAAAAGGAACAGCAAAGCGTGGAACTAATACCTACTTGCGAGAGATGGAAAAAGCGTTTGTGCAAGCAGTTGCCTATACGCGCAGTCTCAGCAGCAAACCGCCGTTTTTGTTAACTTGCGATATTGGCGATCATTTTGAATTGTGGATGGGATTTAGCGGCGACTATGGCGGCTATGGGGCGCGGCGAGAAATTGGGTTAACCGAACTCCGAAAAGCGGATGTTTTCGATTTGTTTGTCGATATTTTCAGCAATCCGCAGCAGCGCAACCCGGAGAAGATTGCGGCGCGGGTGACGCGGGAAGTGGCGGCAGATTTGGCAGAGTTGGCGAAGGGAATGGAGGCGAATGTCGATCCGCAGCAAGTCGCCCAGTTTTTGATGCGCTGTATTTTTACCATGTTTGCTGAAGATGTGGGATTGCTGAAGGAACATCTGTTTACGAAGGCGCTAGAAACGCGATGGATTCTTAACCCGAAAATGTTTAAACCGGAGGTAGAGGCGCTGTGGGAAGCGATGAATGAGGGGACGATTTTTGGTTTTCATGGCAAGTTGTTGCGGTTTAATGGCGGATTGTTTGCGGATTCTGGGGCGTTTGCGTTGACAAAGGCGCAGTTGCAGGTGTTGTTACAGGCGGCGAAGCGGGATTGGTGTAATGTGGAACCTGCGATTTTTGGGACGTTGTTGGAGAGGGCGCTGGATACGCGGGAAAGAAGTAAGTTGGGGGCGCATTATACGCCGCGATCGTATGTGGAACGTTTGGTAAAACCGGTGGTGATGGAGCCTTTGGGCGATCGCTGGATTGCCGTACAAGCGGAGGTAAAACAGTTGCTCAACGCGGGGGAAGCGGAACCGACTGCAAATCAAAGGAAAAAGGCGATCGCAGTTTTAGAGGCATTTTTGACCGAGTTACAACAGGTGAAGATTCTCGATCCGGCGTGTGGATCTGGGAATTTCCTGTATGTCACGTTGGATTTGTTGAAGGGGTTGGAGTCGGAGGTGTTGCGGCGTTTGGAGGATGTCACAGGTGCGGCGCAGTTGCGGTTAGATATTAATCAGGTGAATCCTAGTCAGTTTTTGGGGATTGAGATTAATCCTAGGGCGGCGGCGATCGCAGATTTGGTGATTTGGATTGGGTATTTGCAGTGGCATTTTCGGCGATTTGGGGATCTTCCGCCGATCGAACCTGTGTTGCGGGAGTACAAGAATATTGAATGTCGGGATGCCGTGTTGGCCTATGACGGGGTGGAACCGGATGTCGATGCAGCGGGGAAGGTGCGGACTCGCTGGGGGGGAAGGATGATCAAAAGTCCGGTGACAGGTGAGGATATTCCCGATCCGACAGATCAAGTAACAATTTATCGGTATTTGAATCCGAGGGCGGCTGTGTGGCCGGAGGCGGATTATATTGTGTCTAATCCGCCGTTTATTGGATCAAAAAGAATGCGTGGAATATTAGGTGATACCTATGTAGATGCTTTACAAAAAGCCTGGTCTAATGTTCCTCAAGCTAGTGATTATGTCATGTGGTGGTGGAATCACTCTGCTGATCTTACTCGAAATGGATCAGTGAAACGTTTTGGAATGATTACAACTAACACCATTAAGCAAACTTTTGTACGTCGTGTTGTCGAAGAAAAGCTTAAAGCCCAGCCATCTCTATCATTGATATTTGCAATTCCTGATCATCCTTGGGTTGATGCTACAGATGGTGCAGCAGTTCGGATTGCCATGACCGCTGGGCAGCATGATAAATCTCTTGGGAAACTAATGAGCGTTATACAAGAATTGAGCGATTCTGATGAAACTGAGGATTTGGTTTTTCAGACCATAACAGAAATAGGTGTGATAAATTCAGATTTATCTATTGGCACAGATATAACTTCAACGAAATCTCTCAACTCCAATAAATCTCTGTGTTCAGTTGGAATGAAGACTATCGGATCTGCGTTTCAGATATCTAGAGATCGAGCAATTGAACTAGGACTAGGAAGAGATGAAAAATTAAATAATTACATCCATCCTTATCTGAATGGTCGCGACTTTGTTCAGACTACTAGAGGAATCTATGTAATAGACCTTTTTGGCGTAACTTTAGATAAGCTGAAAGTAGAATTTCCAAATTTATATCAATATCTTTTAGATTTTGCCAAGCCTGAGCGCGATCAAAATAGGAATAAACTATTTAGGGATTTTTGGTGGATTATCGGTCATCCAAGACCTCAATTTAGAGAAGCCACTAATGGTTTACGTCGATACATTGCAATTCCTGAAACTGCAAAACATCAGTCTTTTGGTTTTATTGAAACTGATATTGTGCCTGATAGCACTTTAGTAACATTCGCCTTTGCTGACGCTTATTTCTTGGGAGTTCTTTCGAGTCGAGTTCATGTTACTTGGTCGTTAGCAGCAGGGGGAAGATTGGGCATTGGGAACGATCCACGTTACAACAAGACAAAATGCTTCGCCCCCTTCCCATTCCCCGACGCAACCGACACCCAAAAACAAACCATTCGTGAACTCGGAGAACGCCTCGACAGCCACCGCAAACGAGTCCAAACCACTCACCCCGAAGTCACCATCACCGGGATGTACAACCTCCTCGAACAACTCCGCAAAGGCGAACCCCTCAACGACAAAGACAAAGCCTTCAACCAAAAAGCCCTAGTCTCCACCCTCAAACAAATCCACGACGAACTCGATACCGCCGTATTTGCCGCCTACGGTTGGGAATCCACAATTACCGACGATCAAATCCTCGAAAACCTCGTCACCCTCAACGCCCAACGCGCCGAAGAAGAACGCAACGGACAGATTCGCTGGCTGCGTCCCGACTACCAATCTCCCGGCGAAACATACATACAACAAACTCTCGAAGGTATCACCACCGAAACCGAAACCGCCATTATTCCCACCGAACAACAACCCTTTCCCAAAACCTTCAAAGAGCAACTTTCCGCCATCCGCGACTTATTCCGCACCCAAAGCGGCGAATGGACAGCTACCCAAGTCACCGCTAATTTCAAAGCAGCAAATCGCAAACAAAAAGTCATTCTCGACTGTCTGGAAAGCCTGGAAGATTTGGGGATTTTGCTCAGTCACGATGAAGGTGGCGTGACTTTCTGGCACCTTGCAGAAGTTGGAAATGCCGGATAAGCTTGGCTTGGCAATTGTTATGTCCAATCTTCCAAAACCAGTCCTGGGACTTGTGCAAAATCTTGTCGATTTCGCGTCACTAAAATTGAGTTATCAACCAAAGCAATGGTATCGAGAATATATTGAGTCATAGGGTCTCAGACTCAGGAAAATCGATATCTGCATTTCGATCGTGGCGATATACTTCAACATATTTCGTGACTTCATTCAGCAACGGATTACATCTCAAAAGAGGTGAAATATTCAACATCGGACGCGCCTCATACCAAGCAATCCGATCGTCAATTTCTAGCTGATTATCCAGATAAAAACTAATCGCATCAAAAACTTGAGCAGCCGTCACGAGTTGAAGTAACTTCTGTGGGATTTCTTCAGGCTTTATTCCTGATTTCCAAAACACCACAATATCCCGTACAGTAACTTGAGTGTCTGCAATAATCGGTTCCCCCTGCAAAACTTCAGGATTGCGGGTGACATAGCGAGAAATGCTTGTAGAAGATAGCGAACTGGTCATAACGACCTCATAAGACAATGTAAACCTGCCTTCATCTTAGCGTAGTGGACAGAAGATGCCTATTTATTTAGTCAGCCACGAGGAAATGTTTGATGCTTATGCTGTTCAAAGACTCTGGGAATAAACTAGATTTTTATCGCCAATGGCATTGACCCGATCGATTGTAAAAGAGTAAAATAAATTATAGAGTTACGCCCAAAAAAATTCCATGCCTCCCGAAGAAATCCTCCTACAATACTGGCGCGAACTTGCCCCCGCCGATCGCGCAAAAGTCCTTCAGTTTACCCAAGCTCTAGCGCTCAAATCTTCACCTGAATTTACCCCCAAAACACAACTCGGTCAAACCCTGTGGAAACTTCGCCAACGGGCGATCGCCAACGGTATGAAACTCCTCAATGAAGTGGAGTTAGAGCAAGAAATTGCCGATCGTCGAGGTGGCCACGGTGTCTGATAAACTAACTTATCTGGATTCAGGTGTTCTAATTAGTGCATTTCGGGGCGAACCTTCCATCAGCATTCGTGCCGCTCAAATCTTAGACGATGACACCCGACAATTTGCCACCAGTGGGTTCGTTCAACTAGAAACTCTGCCCAAAGCACTTTATAACAGACAACTCGAAGAAGCAGAATTCTACGAAGCCTTCTTCAGTTCAGTAACGGTTTGGGCAACCGATTTAGAAAACATTTTGAAAAATGGCGATCGCATTGCTCGTACTTATGGATTAGCCGCAATGGATGCACTGCAAATTGCGGCCGCACTCTCCGTCAATGCTGAAGAATTTATTACCACTGAAAAGCTAACGAAGCCCATGCACCGAGTCACAGAGATGGTAGTCATCTCGATTGCGATCGAGTAATCCCGAATGATTCATCTCTCTGATCTCTTCCTCTGTGTTCTCTGCGTACTCTGTGGTTAAATAATTCCGATCCAAATCAGAATTGATATTACCCCTTAACAACCGCCCACTGAGTAATCGGTGCAAGCGGTTTCCAACCCAGAAAAGAGCCGATCGCACCAACCCGCTGAATCCCAATTCTCAAGTCTGACGTACCCTACAACTTGACCTTAGTCCTGACTCTATTCCATCTGTAAATACTCCAATACCAGCAACCGCAAATAGTCTAGCATTCGGATATACGATCGCATCTGAAGATAGCCCGATCGCGTTTCAGCATAAAAGTGAGCAATCGCAGAACGATCGAACACCCTAAGCTGATGTAAATCTGCGATCGCTTGCTCGCGATTCTCAACTCCCGCGCTAGACTCAATCTGACTAGCATAACCACGAATGCTAACTGTCACTAACTCAAGCTCCTCCAAAAACGAAAACTCTTCCTCGGAAAAAACATAGCTATGAGCTATCTCTTTGCGTTCTGATTTAGTCTTTTGATACTCAATATTCAACTGTGCCAAAAGCTGCACAATAATATCCTGCTGAATCGCTAACTTGTT
>JARCMA010000607.1 GCA_030248405.1 Microcoleus sp. MP8IB2.171 | reverse complement strand
GCTTAAATGTTCTGGGCGCGCCCGTACCAACGCAGCAACATCCCCGCCAACCTTTGAGAATTGTGGCGAATTAAACCCGTATTTTTATCTTCATCCATCACATTTGCGATGACAATTCGCCGCCCCAATTGCGTTACGGCTTCTCTATCGAGCACAACCGGATAAGAATTCTCCTGAGAATAGCGGATTAAAGATTTTGCAGAAGGGACTTTTCCCTGCACTACTACAGCATCGAACAGGGGCCGGCCGCAAGCGCGATCGATCGCCCGAATGTGATCTGCAACGCTGTATCCGTCAGTTTCCCCCGGCTGAGTCATAATATTGCACACATAAATGCGCGGAACTTGACTATTGGCGATCGCATCAGCAATTTCCGGCACCAACAAATTCGGAATGACACTCGTATAAAGACTCCCCGGCCCAATAATTATAAAATCCGCTTCCCTCAGCGCTTGGGCCACCCTGGGCAAAGCCGGAGGATTAGCAGGAGTGCAGCCAATTTTGAGGATTCTCCCGTTAGCTTTTGTAATGCTGGACTCCCCCTCAATTCTCCTGCCGTCAGCCAGTTCTGCCCACAAAGAAACGTCGCTCAGAGTAGCCGGCAGCACCTCTCCCCTCACTGCTAAAACTTTAGAACTCGCGGCGATCGCCTGTTCCAAATCTCCAGCAATATCGCTCATCGCCGTCAAAAACAAATTCCCAAAACTGTGACCCACTAAACCGTCACCGGCCTGAAAGCGATATTGAAATAACTCAGTCAATAACTTTTCCTCATCTGCCAAAGCCGCCAAACAATTGCGAATATCCCCCGGTGGCAATACCCCAATCTCCCGCCGCAGTCGCCCAGAAGACCCGCCATCATCGGCCACGGTGACAATAGCAGTGATTTTGGCACTGTAATCTTTCAATCCCCTAAGCAAGTGAGAAAGGCCTGTACCCCCTCCAATTGCTACAATTTTTGGGCCGCGGTGTAAGCGACGGTGGTTGAGGAGTCGATCGACCAATTCCTCATTACCTTCGGGCATCAGCACTTGAGTAATCGAGTTCAAACTGCGAGTTTGACCCCACAGAATTAACAAAATCCCGCCGGCAATGATGATCGGCCCCGACACGTAATTGGGAATAACTTCCGCAATCCACGCCAAAAAATTTCTCAACAATTGCAATAAGAAGAAAATGGGAGTCATCCCAGTCCAAATCGCTAAACCCAAAGTGGCAAGTACCACGCCGCTAGCACTAATCAGCAGCCACCGTTTCACTAACAGTCCGGGGGCTAACCACTTAAACCACTGGTGAACTCGCCCGTTCCGCAAAGAAGGGGGGTAAGGATTTCTGGAACTGGCAAAAACCTGCTTGGCTTTAGCCAAGACGCGGAGGGCTTTAGGAAGTGAACTAATTGACATGGTTAATTAGTCTTAAGGGTATTGGAACAGCTCGAGCTGACAAATTTACAATACAAGAGAGTTTTGATTCTGGCAGTCAATTTAAGTAATTAGTGATTAGTCATGAGTCATGAGTCATTAGGTAGACTGATGACTGAGGACTGACAACTTATTGATAACATCCTATGGCTGAGCCACTAATCGAACTCAAGGGGGTAAGTAAGTCCTTCGGCCAGAACCCGATCCTCGATCAAGTCGATCTGAGGATTTATCGGGGAGAGGCCCTGGCAATTATTGGCCCTTCCGGGACGGGGAAATCTACGATTCTGCGGATAATTGCGGGTTTGTTGGCCCCGGATGCCGGCGAGGTTTTTGTTCAGGGACAGCGCAGGGTCGGATGGGTGGACGACGTGGCAGATCCGATCGGAATTGGGATGGTGTTTCAGCAAGCGGCTTTGTTTGATTCGCTGACGGTGGAGGAGAATGTCGGTTTTTTACTTTACCAGCATTCTAAGCTGCCGCGCCGCCGCATTCGGGAATTGGTGGAGGAAAAGTTGGAGATGGTGGGTTTGCCGCGAATTGGCGAACGCTATCCGGCGCAGTTGTCTGGGGGAATGAGGAAGCGGGTAAGTTTTGCCCGCGCTATCATGGCGAATCCTGATAATGACAGGGATAATCCAGAGGTTTTGCTGTACGACGAACCGACGGCGGGTTTAGATCCGATCGCATCAACGGTAATTGAAGATTTAATCCGCGACTTGCAGAAAGCTCAAGGGGTTTGCAGCACTTATGCGATCGTCACTCACCAAGACAGTACCATCCGCCGCACTGCCGATCGCATCGTATTTCTCTATCGAGGCAAAGTGCAGTGGGAGGGAACTGTCAGCGACATTGCATCGACAGATAATTTACTGATCCGACAATTTTTTAGCGGCAGTGTTACTGGGCCAATTCAAGTGATTGGATAGTCAGCCAATTTTAGATTTTAGATTTTAGATTTTAGATGGAAATGACCGATGACCAATGACTAACGACTAATAACCAATGACCAATGACTGAGGAGGCAATATGCGATCGCGAACTGTAAGAGAAGGTTCTGTCGGGTTCTTAATTTTAGTAGGAATCGGTTTATTTGGCGGCTTAGTGCTCTGGCTGCGGGGCGTGCAGCTAGGGAACCGCAGCTACAAATTCGCCGTAGAATTTGGCAGCGCCCAAGGAATGCAAATAGGCACGCCCATCAGGTATCGTGGGGTTGCAGTCGGTAAAATTACCGCCCTCCAACCGGGTTCCAACGGCGTAGACGTGACGCTGGAGATTGCTCCCGGTACTTTAGTGATTCCCAGGGATGTGGTGATCGAAGCGAATAAATCCGGTTTAATTGGCGAATCGTCGATCGACATTACCCCCAACTCGATTTTGCCAGAATCGTTACTTACCGCCAATCCCGTTAGTGCCGACTGTCCCCCTGAGATTATCTGCCAAAATTCGCGCTTAAAAGGTCAAGCAGGAGTCACTATTGACGAACTTATTCGATCCACAGTCCGCCTAGCTAATTTATACACTGACCCCGCGCTGTTCAACAATATTAAATCCCTGGCAGAAAATACAGCTAACACAGCTAAAGGTGCAGCTAAACTTACTCAAGATTTATCTAATTTAACTCAAACTGCCCAAGCCGAAATAAAAACTTTGAATCAATCTGTCAGGGGAGACATTGGCACCTTAAATCAATCGGTAAAAACCGAAATAGCAAGTTTAAATCAATCATTAAAGGGAGAAGCCATTAGTTTAAATCAATCACTAAAAGTGGAACTATCAGGAGTCGCAAATGATGTTTCTCAAGTAGCAGCTACGGCGGACACATCCACAAAAGCCGTATCTGCCGCTGTAATAACTTCTGCTAATTCAGTAACTCAAGCAGCCAATCAAGTTACATTAACAGCCAATCAACTCAATTCTTTAGTCGCAACCAACCGCGCCAGTTTAGTCTCAACTCTGAATAACATCAATCAAAGCAGTCAGGAACTGCGGGTAGCTGTCAGCAGTTTGAGTCCGACAATTAATCGCATCAACCAAGGACAATTGCTGAACAATTTAGAAGTTTTATCAGCGAATGCTGCCCAAGCTTCTGGTAGTTTGCGAGATTTATCCAGCCAGGTAAACAATCCCGCCACTTTGCTATTATTGCAGCAAACTCTAGATTCTGCACGAGCTACATTTCAGAACGTGCAGAAAATTACTTCCGACGTAGATGATTTGACGGGAGATCCGGCTTTCCGCAACAACATTCGCAGGTTATTCAACGGATTGGGAGGCTTGTTGGGTTCGACAGAACAACTGCGACAGCAAGTCAAAGTCGCTCAAACATTAGCTCCAATTTCTGAGAAAGTAAATGCGAGTACAACTGCCAGAAATCAATCAGTAGAGCCTGGAACTCCCAGCTTGCACAAACAGCAAAAATTGCCTGTTATACCTTCTCAAACTGCCAGGTCAGCAGAACCAGTAGAGCCATAAAATATTTCCTTAAAACAGGGTATCATTGAATAACTGCAATTGCACAAGATTGGCGATCTACTCTAGTTAGTAACCAGCGCAATACACACCCAGATTACAGCTAGTTCATCAGGTGCGCCAGCACCCAGCATTAAAGTTATTGTCCAAATCCTATTAACAAAAAACTCTTTCTATCGAAACAAGGAAAACCAATGACGCAAACATTATCGAAACCGGCAGAAACTAAAACCCAGTATACTGTAACTTGGGAAAAATTGCCAGATGACTTTAAATTACCAGACGATCCAGTGGAAAACATCGACCAACCACTTTTAGCTGCAGCTCTGCGAGAAGCCTTAGATCTCGCAGGATTTATCCTAGCTTCAATGCTAATAGCTTCCAATTTTGGACTCTGTGCCAAAGTCAATGACAAAACAGTAGTAAAAGCACCAGATTGGGTGTACGTTCCCTCGGTATTGCCAGCAGAACCAGGAGAAGTTCGCCGCAGTTATACGCGCAATGCTGAGGGAGAAGTACCTGCCGTAGTGATGGAATTTTTATCGGATACTGACGGCAGTGAATATTCAAATAAACCGACATATCCTTACGGAAAATGGCGGTTTTATGAGCGAATTTTGCAAGTACCGATTTATGTAATTTTTGAACCGAAATCGGGAGTGTTGGAAGCGTACAGACTCTCAGAGTCGGGAGAATATGAACTGCAAGAACCGGATGCTAATCAGCGATTTTGGATAGAATCAATGGGTTTATTTTTGGGGGTTTGGGAAGGAGAAAAATCTCAGAGGAGGGGTTATTGGTTGCGCTGGTGGGATGAGAATGGCAATTTGTTGCTGTGGGGTGTCGAACGGGTTCAGCAGGAACAACAGCGGGCCGAACAGGAACAACAGCGGGCCGATCGACTTGCAGAGTATTTAAGAAGTCAGGGTATCAATCCCGATGAAATTTGAAGGTGCGGGCAAACCGCGCGATCGATCGCATTAAAGGTAACTAGAATAGGTGATTGGATGGAAAAGATTGACAAATATTTTATTTTGTGTATGCCATAAAAAGTTCAAATTTAAAATGGGAGGGGCGATCGTTTTGCGATCGAACTTGGGCAATCTAGAGATAGGTGCTTTGTGCGAGTGCCTGGAAAACAGCCACGCTAAGGGTTAGCAATGGAAAGTATACAGAAAAAATCTAGCGATCGTCGGGTTAATAAGGGCGATCGAATTAAGCAGATTTTTGCGTTTGTATCGATGGCTGGTTTTGCGGGTTCGGCGATTTTTGGTATGGTAAGTCTGTTCAGCAGCGGTTTGAGCAGCCAGCACCAGCAAAAGCCTGTAGCTGCTGCTGTTTCCCAGGAGTCTCTGCTGGCGGCGCAGGAACGGGGATATATAACAGTTTTGCAGCGGGAACCGCAGAATCAGACGGCTCTGGAGGGGTTGGCAAATGTGCGGTTGGAGATGAATAATGCTAAAGGGGCGATCGAGCCTTTGGAGAAGTTGGTGAAGCTGCATCCTGACAGAGCTGATTATCAGGCGCTGTTGGCCCAGGCGAAGGGGAAGTAGGGGGAGGGCGATCGGT
>JARCMA010000606.1 GCA_030248405.1 Microcoleus sp. MP8IB2.171 | reverse complement strand
GTGTTGTATTGGAATCAAAAATATGGTGTTAGCAGCTTTTACTCTGCCTTAACTAAATCAAAACCCAAAGTAGATAGCCCTGCCAGTGAGAAAAAGTGACTGGATTTTGTAAAGGTTTGTAAGTTGGTAGATTGTCAAGGTAAAGGAAAGAGCGATCGCGCCTGCAACCTTCATTTCCCGTTATTTTGTGAGGAGATGAAGGCGTGAGGTGCGATCGCTATTTTAATAGCTAGTGGTTTGGGCTACTAAGGGCGATCGGGCTGATGGAGTCAATAAGGGCGATCGTTGAGAGAGTCGAACTCAGTCAGCGAGCAGAATGTCAATTGCAAACGCCATAACTTTTCAAAGCTATCTAGAAATTCGATGCAGCCACATTGTTGCAGTAGATTCGATCGTGCTACTATCCCAAGTGTCATAAAAAGATAAAGCTTCACGCAAACTAAAGGCATTGCCACCGGAGGATATCAATTTACGACTGTATAACTTGTTTTCTCCCTTGTTATCTGGTGAAAATCGGGAGTTTTTTCGATAGCCTGCGTGGAACCATTCTCCGGTTGGATCGTTCACAAAAAAGTCACCATTGTTGTTATAACCGCGAATAACTAAAATGTGACCCTCCTGAGTCCAAAAACCATGCAATATACAGATATCGCCAGAATCGAGAGACCGAGTGATGTCTGAAAGACTCCCCCTCAATGTCAAATCATCTCTCAACCCTAACCCTTCTAACAATCTTTTGATTCCATCGGGAGCACCGTGATCTATTCCCAGCCGATCGAAACGTTTTTTAACATCATCTTCGTACTGTGGCAAGGGGCCTAAATCTGCAACTTGAAAGTATTTCAGACACATTGCCGCGCTTGTAGAACCGCAGGTGCGCCAAGGTTCAATTTCGTTATCTTCTTGACTGAAATACGGAACGTTATGATTGACAGCCATAATTTACCTCAAGCTAAGTGTTGTATTGGAATCAAAAATATGGTGTTAGCAGCTTTTACTCTGCCTTAACTCAATCAAAACCCAAAGTAGATCGCCCTGCTGGTGAGAAAAAGTGACCGATTTTTGTAAAGGTTTGTAAGTTAGTAGATTGTCAAGGTAAAGGAAAGAGCGATCGCGCCTGCAACCTTCATTTCCCGTTATTTGGTGAGGAGATGAAGGCGTGAGGTGCGATCGCTACTCTAATAGCTAGCAGTTTGGGGTACTGCGGGCGGAGCGAAGCGGAGGGGATCGGGCTGATGGAGTCAATAAGGGCGATCGAGGAACTGATTTAGCAAACTGCAAGTATTCCCAAATATATTCACCTGCTGTAGTAAACACACCCTTTTCTTGTTTGACAGCACTTTACGGACGTTCTGCAAATTTTTGAACAGCTTTTGGTGCGAAAGCAGCAACTAAAAAAGCAGTTGTAATGTATTTGCCCTCAGAATCATTGCTAGTTATTGTTATTGCACCAAACACAATCGCTGCAATCAGCGAAATAAAACTCATGGCTCGCATTGTCGAGTATTTCTCATTATCTTCCTGGAAGAATTCGGCAAGCTCTTTTCCATGTTCAGAAGAAATTGGTTGAGTCTCAACTATAGAAGAATGTGTCATTTGATTAACCTCCTAAATGATTCAATCTTAACTAAGTCCTAACTTAGTTCGAGTGTTGATACCAACTATTCCATCATCTTCAAGTCCAACAGAATGCTGAAAAGCTTTTACAGCCACTTGTGTATTTTCACCAAATACACCATCAACTGCTCCTGGATTAAATCCCCCCTCGCGCAATCGCTGTTGTAGTTTGATAACTGCTGAACCTGTTGAGCCAAACTTTAGATCCACAACTTGCGAATCATTTTCTAGCTCTTCTGGCGTGAATTCCAGACCTAGCTTGTCAGCAACTTGTTTTCTCAAACGAGGAAGTTGACTGTACAGCAAATCACCCGGACAATCAGTATTGCTGAAATCTCTGTGTCCTTTAATATTGAGCGGACTAATATTGCAAGAATCGCATAATGAAATGCAAAGTTCTACAAGGCTCTGCCATTGCTTTTGGCCCATTGAGAAGGTCATGAAATTGCCTTCATTTTCAATGCCAGGAGATTGATTGCCGTTGGCTAATTTTCCTGGCTCTTGTGCTGCATGGGCTGACTGGATGCAAAATCCTTTTTTCACAGCATCTAGGGAACCATGCCGACCTTCTAGAATAAACCCTCCGGTTGTATTTAAGAAGTTGTGTCCTGAATCCGACCAATCATTATCATCCATGTGCGCATTTTGAATGATTCGCGCTAACTGAATCGATCCTTCAATTGTGCCTTTTGAGGCATCGTTGGGAGGGTTTGGGTTGTCTGTATGATGGACGATGACATAGCGGGGAATAGTCCTTTGGAAAGGAAATGTTCCAGATTTTGGCGGTCTGGCTCCCCACGCTTCTGCTGTTACAACTTTTGCTGTAAATGGCATAAAAAATGACTCCAATTTGTTGAATTTTTAGGTGGAAGTTACCCCACGGAGGGGGCAACTTCCGTTTAGGCTATAGCCTTGAAATAATACTCGGCGAACTGCGCGATGAGGTCTGCCCTGTCTAGTGCATTCACTATTTTTCTGGCGTTAAAGAAATCGCGATCTGCACCTACAATAAAATCACTCAAACCTACACCCGTAAAACTACCATCGCGCATTCCCCGAACTAAAATGATGGCAGCAATTTCAGGGAGAGCGGCTTTTTCTGGACGATCGATCAAATTAATTCCCAGTTTTTCACTCCAGATTTGATAGTTGCGACGACCTGTAATTTGGACAAAACCTCTTCCTTTGAAGCGAGGGCCATCACCGGGTTCAGTGTTTCCTAAATCTTCGCGACCTTCATAATCCGACCCATCAGCTAACTCCATCATGAACCGTCCAAAATGGGATTCATGTTCGGCAGTTGCAAAAACATAGGCGATTTGCCCTAGATCGACAACTCCATCATTGAGACATTGATTGAGAATAAAAGGTAAATTTTTCTGAGCAAAGGGGCGAATTTCGGGTGGGCATTGAGCAATATCTAAAATATTATCAACGCTAGGGAATCCATCAGGCATATCCGAAATCTTGGGTGTGCGACTAACTATGATTATTTCTTCTGGCTTCACTTTCAGCAACTCAGCCCAGGTATTGCGATCGACTTTGCCAGTCATCTTTAGTCCGCCGGGGACAAATGAACTGCGATCGGCAGGGCGCATCCGTTGAAATTGTTCGACTGCTGCCTTAGTGACAGACCCAAAAAGTCCATCAATTTTGGCATCTTTTGGTAATAATCCCCAATCTTTCAAGCGCCTTTGCAGGATTTCAACATCATCAATCAGGTGAGGGGTATCAATAATCCCGTCATTGATTTGTAACTCAACTTTTTCAATTGCCATATTCAAATCTCCAAGTAGTAATAATGAATTTTTGTAGACTCACCCTGGAAGTTTCCGGAATTTAGGCCGGAATTTTTAACGATCTGCGAGTTTGCAGACCGACTATTCCATCTATCCCTAACCCTTCCCGTTTCTGAAAGATTTCAACTGCGAGTTTTGTCGCTTCGTTGAAAACCCCATTCACCTGAGAAGTTTCGAGTAAACCCCTTCCCAACAGGACTTGTTGTAGTTTCCGCACATCTTCACCATTCATGGGCGGAGTTATCAGCTTGAGAAGTCTTGCTATAGCGAAACCATTGGCGGGCGATCGATCCAAACGTGCAGCAGTTTCAGGCCCATAGGCACCATCTTTATCAATTAGATCGCTAGGATTATGTTTATTCCAGAGAATCTGAAAAGCTTTGACTCCAATGTTTCCAATATCGTCTCGAACACCTCCACCCATGTAGGTGAAATGCACCGGATCGGAATCACCCAACCACTGCCAGTCTTCTGCTTTCAAAGCAGGTATCCATTCTTCAAAATCTGGGGTGTCAATAGCAAAACCATCTTCATGGTTACTCTTTCCGGGTGTGGCAGCTCTACTTACACATTCAGAACCTTGCCAACTGAATAGAATATGTTGTTGGACAACAGTCCGATAGGCAGAATTCAGTCTGAGTGTTTTTCCTCTTTTTTTAATCGCACGTCGCAAGGCGTCTTTTGCCTTGGGTTGCAAGAAAAAATTAACTGTTGCGTCGTCACCTGACACGTCCAAATCATCAAAGCTAACCAGCACATTGGGAATAAGCAGGTTCATTTCATCAATGACTTGAAGGCTAAGTTTCTTCACCAATGCTGTACTACAAGTACCATTCGCGTGAGTTTGAATAAGGTTTTTAACTGTTGCCATGAGTGTTCTCTAATCAACTAACTCTTAAAGAATAACTAAACCCGATCGCCCTGGCGGTGAGAAAAAGTGACAGGCTTTTGTAAACTTGCGTAAATTCACTCAATCGATTTGAGATTTGAGATTGTGGAATTGACCTCATCCCAAATCCGGGTTAAATATCCCTCTCATTTCTCAGTCCGCAAAGCGGACGAAACTTTGTGTAGTAGCGGTTTCAACCGCTGAGTATAAAAGGGGCTACCTTGCGGTTAATTCAGTAAATTCGTTTTCTTTCCTGAACAGCAACTGGCACTTATGAAACATCAGTACGTTTACTGAATAGGTCAACATGACAATTTATGACAGCACAAGAGGCGATCGCCCTAATCGAGCATCTGTTACACTCCGCCAATAAAAAGCAAAAACTCAATGACGTTCAATCCCTCGTCTTTCTGGAAACTTGGGAAGGACATTCTTATCAAGAAATAGCCGATCGCTTACTTTACGAACACGATTATATTAAACAAGTCGGTTCGCATTTGTGGCGAAATCTCTCTCAAATCATCGGTGAAAAAGTCTCAAAGCAAAATCTTCAAGCAGTCTTGCGCCGCTACCAGCATCGCAGCGCACCAGATAACTGCATCCAAGATTGGGGAGAAGCCATCGATGTTTCCTCTTTTTACAACCGCCAACAGGAACTCGAAACATTAGAAACTTGGATTAGCGGCAATTCTACCCGTGCGATCGGTATTTTTGGCATGGGCGGTATCGGTAAAACTTCTCTGTCTGTCAAACTCGCTCAGCAAATTCAATCTCAATTTGAATTTGTGATTTGGCGCAGTTTGCAGCAAGCACCAACCTTAGATGTTATCCTCAGCAATATTTTACCGATTTTAACTAATTCATCAGCGACAACAAATAACTCTGTTTCTGCTCTCATGGAACAATTGCGGCAAAAACGCTGTGTGTTAATTCTCGACAACTTGGAGTCGATTTTGCAAGGGGGAAATCGCAGCGGACAATACCAACAAGGCTATGAAGATTATGGATTGTTAATTGCGCGCATTGCTGACGAATCGCACCAAAGTTGTTTGATTTTAACCGGGCGAGAACAACCGGGCGGGTTCGCTGTGCGATCGGGCGAAAATTTACCCGTGCGATCGCTCAAACTCTTCGGAGTTTCACCGCCTGTATGCCAGCAAATCCTCGCCGATAAAGGATTAAACGCAACGCTACTACAAAGTAGAGATATTGTCAACTACTTTGGCGGCAATCCCC
>JARCMA010000605.1 GCA_030248405.1 Microcoleus sp. MP8IB2.171 | reverse complement strand
TCGCATATCCGCGCACCGGAGACGGCAATGCACATTGGTGTCAACTTAATCCGAAATACCGCTTAACCCCAAATACCGCCAGGGGTTTAAACCCCTGGCTAATAGCCAAAGTCCTCTATAAGAGGACTGAATAACTCATTAGTCCTCTTTTAGAGGACTTCAGCTTTGAGGCAGGGGTTTAAACCCCTGACGGACTATCGGTTTTACGTTAAGTTGACACCAATGGGCAATGCTGTGTCCCTACTTTTAAAAATTAGTATAAGTTAGGGAAATAAAAAAATTAGACTTTAGTTCAACCTCCCACTCAAGGCTGGGGAGTTAATCTAAAATCTAAAATCTAAAATCTAAAATTGGCTGACTATTGATATTGACCGCTGATTTCGTAAACGATCGCGCCCAAAGACGCTAAGCTAGCTAAAATTAGCATTCCGGCGGGCATGAATTTTTGAGTTTTAACAAGGCGCACAATAAAGACTATTACTAAAACAGCGGAGATGGCTGCTGCTAATGTTAAACCCCAACTTTGTCCCATAAGCTGGGCGGTGCCGGCAAAAATTAGCAGCGAACCGCTAATCAAGCCCGAAATCAGCGAGGCTTGGCTTTTGGCCTTGATATAACCCATGATGCCGCCAACCAGTGTTAAAATGCCGTAGCCGATCGCCGCTGCTGTACCTAAATTCATTTTTAATCCTCCCGATTTCACTCTTTGCATCTAAATTTATACAGCGCGGCCTGCAATTAGTGTCACGAATTGTTAGAAAATTTATTAAAGCCAGTCAGGATATGTAACTGTTATACAATTGCCATTATGTCAGCCCTAACTTCTGGTGCGATCGCCCAAATCCGTTACCTCCAGCGCCTCGCAGCATCCCTGCTGCTGTATCAATCAGTTCTCAAAAGCCCCGCAGGTCAAGCTTTTATCGATTTGCTGCAAGCCCTCCACCACAGCGAAGTCAGCGGTTTGGAATGTCAGGTAGCTTACGGGAACTGGTTCAAAGTTCAGGCTGCTAAAAATTTAAGCTGGAAAGATTCTCTGATTGCCGAAATTCTCAAAGACGAAAACCCCTTTTCTCGCCGAGCACAGCAAACAGATTTTGCAAGTTTGCCCCCCGCGTTGGTGGAAGCAGCGCAACATGATTTACAAGTGCTGCAAAATATTTACGAATGCAGCAGCGAACAGTTGAGCAAGTGGGTGCGGGTAGCGGGTCAACTTGACGCTGTGCCTCCGATTTGGCATTCAGAAACTGTAGCAAAACAGGGAGATTTGCCGCTGCACGAAAAACTGGAAAAATGGTCGAGTGCGGCGGAATCTTTGGCGGTTTATTACCGACAGTTTGGCACGGGTTTGTTTGCCGAATATCGCGCTTTTAGGTGGCGGGGAGGGGAGTTGGCAAATATTTCGCATCCCGATGGCATAACTTTAAAAGAGTTGGTTTGCTGCGATTGGCAGCGGGATGCTCTGGTGAAAAATACGGAGTTTTTGCTGGCAGGTTATCCGGCTTTGCACGTCTTGCTGTACGGGAGTCGCGGTTCGGGCAAGTCTTCTTTGGTGAAGTCGCTATTAAATGAATTTGGCTCTCGCAATCTGCGCTTGATTGAAGTATCTAAATCGGATTTGCAAGATTTGCCCCTAATTGTCGAGAAGTTGCGCGGAGTTCCTCAAAAGTTTATTATTTTTGTGGATGACCTTTCCTTTGAGGAAGATGACGATGCTTTTAAAGCTCTGAAAGTTGTCTTGGAGGGGAATGTCACTGCTCGCTCTCAAAATGTGGTAGTTTACGCCACATCTAACAGGCGGCATTTAATTCGAGAGTTTTTTGACGACAGGCCTCGCCCCCGCGATGGAGATGAAGTTCACGCTTGGGATACTGTGCAGGAAAAACTTTCATTTAGCGATCGGTTTGGCTTGACTTTAACTTTTGAACCTGCCGATCAAAACACTTATTTAACAATTGTCCGACATCTGGCAGAACTTGCTGGAATCAAACTCGCTGCTGAGGATTTGGAACACCGCGCTAAAGAATGGGCAACTCGTCGCAATGGGCGATCGGGCAGGACTGCGCGGCAGTTTGTTGATTTCCTGAAAGCAGATTTAGCCCTGTTTGACAAGTAAATGGTCTGCGATCGAGGGCGGGTTTTAGCCGATATATGGGAAGGCAATTCTGGATAGGAATCAACCCGCCCTTACAGCACCCAAGGGCGAAATAAAAATTCTTAATTTTTTCATAATTTTATTGATAACAAATAGCTAACAAAATTTGATATAATTATCGAAATCCCAAACAAACCTCCCGAGCCAGAGCTGATCCTGACTCCATGAATCCACTACTAAATAATGAGGAAAATATCATGGGTTTATTTGATAAAGTATCGCAGACTCGCCAAGAAACGGAAGTAACGTTAGGGCCTGCCGAATCATTTGCGGCGATCGCGCTAATTGCCGTAGCAGCCGACGGTTACATCAATGACAGCGAAAGTAAAGCGATTAGCATGACGCTATCTCGGATGCAACTGTTCCGCAGTTATCCTGATGACGTGATGAGAAAAATGCTCGAACGCCTGCTGATGATTCTGCAACGGCAAGGAGTTGAGGTACTGTTTAATGCAGCTTTGGCAATGCTTCCCGACGAACTTAAAGAAACCGTTTTTGCTGTGACAACTGATATCGCTTTAGCCGATGGCGAGGTTTCAGAAGAAGAAGAACAACTTTTGAACGATCTTTACAGTGCATTGGGGCTTTCCGAAGATATTGCCCTCAAGATTATAGACGTGATGTTGATTAAGAACAAAGGTTAAGAAAGAAGGGGGAGGAGTGAGGAGAGCGAATTTTACAATATAAAAAATTAGCGCCTACTTACTTAGCTGATAACTTCTCCAAAAGTGCGGGTTTACCGATATGATGGTTGGTAAAATTGCGATCGAATTTGCGATCGCCCGTTACTACCTCAAATGCCTTTCACTTACACCCGCACTGTTCACTTTCAAGATACCGATGCTGCTGGAGTCGTTTACTTTGCTAACGTTTTGGCGATGTGCCACGAAGCTTACGAGGCATCTCTAGCAGCATCTGGAATTAATCTCAAAGCATTTTTCAGCAATCCCGAGGTTGCCTTTCCCATAATTCATGCTAGTGTAGATTTTTATCGCCCAATGTTTGCGGGAGATCGGCTAATAATTCAATTGACGCCCAAACAAGTTACTGGCGATGAATTTGAAATTGCCTATCAAGTATTTTCTGAGGAAGTTGCAGGAAGAAGCGCTGCTAAATCTCTTACTAAGCACGTCTGCATCGATGCAGTTAGCCGAACTCGAAAACAGCTATCGGAAGACTTGATGGAGTGGATGAGAAAATTTGAGAGTTGAGAGTTGTGATTAGCTCTATCTTTAAATAATAGCAGGGTATGACAGTCAAATTTCTGTTTTGTTGATATTATTTCTGACTTTTTGATATTATGTCAAATCGCAATTATGCCATTGTCGGCACGGGAGCTTTAGGCGGATTCTACGGTGCTAGACTGCAACAAGCAGGTTTAGAAGTCAATTTTTTGCTACGCAGCGATTACGATCGCGTCAAAAAACACGGTTTGATTGTCGAGTCTCCCGAAGGCGACTTCACCCTCCCCCACGTCCGCGCCTACCACGACGCACACAAAATGCCTCAGTGCGACGTAGTAATTCTAGCGCTGAAAACAACTCAAAATCACTTGTTGCCCAAAATTTTGCCTCCTTTATTAAAGGATAACGGCGCGGTTTTAGTATTGCAAAACGGATTAAATACGGAACCGGAAGTCGCTAAAATTGTCGGTGCAGAACGAGTGGTTGGCGGGCTGTGTTTTCTCTGTTCTTATAAAGTTGGGCCAGGTCACATCTGCCACCTAGATTACGGAACTATCACGCTGGGAGAATATGCCCAAGACTACAAAGCAATTGGTATTACTGATAGATTGCACAAAATTGCTGCGGACTTTAAACGTGCTCATATTCCTATTAAAATGAGCGAAGATTTGCTATTGTCAAGGTGGAAAAAGCTGATTTGGAATATTCCTTATAACGGGCTGTCTGTAGTGTTGGATGCGAGAACTGACGAACTGATGGCTAATCCCGATACTCTGATTTTAGTTAAGGAAATCATGGGGGAAGTGATAGCGGGAGCCAAAAGTTGCGATCGCATTATTCCCGATGACTTTATCCCACAGATGCTCGAATACACTCAGAAAATGAAGCCTTACCGCACCAGCATGAAAATCGATTATGATGAATCGCGGCCCCTGGAAGTTGAGGCGATTTTTGGTAATCCGATACGGGTGGCGCAGCAAGCAGGTATTAAGTTGCCCCAAATAGAGGTACTTTACCGAATGTTGAAGTTTATGGATGTTCAAAGACAAGAAGCAGAGAGGACGAGAAGGCTGTTAGGTTTGTCGTAATTAGTCAGTTGACTGTTGGCTGTTGGCTGTTGACTGTTGTCAGGAGTCGGAAATAAGCATGAGAAATTCTGCCTTCTGCATTGATTGCGATCGTCTAATAATTATTGATATTCGATCGCAATTTTTGGCAATTGTTCTCGATTAACTTTGCCTTGAGAATTGCGCGGCAATTTTTCGACGATTACCCAATATTTCGGTCGCTTAAACTTGCTCAACTTATCTTCTATTGCCGCTTGCAGATTTTTGACAGTAACTTCGGAATTAGCGGGAACGTAGATAGCCGTAACGACTTGACCCCAATCTTTGTCTGGCAAGCCAATTACAGCAACATCCGCAACTAAATTAGTCGATCGCACAACGGCTTCAACTTCCGCCGGAAATACATTTTCTCCGCCTGTGATAATTTTGTCGCTGCTGCGTCCGACGATATTTAAGTAGTTATTTTTATCAAAAAATCCCAGATCGTCTAATTGGAAATATTCGCGATCGCCAAATTGTTCAGGATAATAACCCAACGCTAAAGATTTAGCATTTACCGCAATATTTCCGATTTGATTATCACACACAATATCGCCTTTTGCACTGCGAATAGTTATTTTAGCATGGGGTAAAGTTTGACCAGAACTGTTATTGCCCGCGAGAAAATCTTGAGGCTTTAGTGTAGCAATTTGCGAGGCGGTTTCTGTCATGCCGTAACTGGGTGCTAATTTGATTTGATAGTTTCTAGCTGTTTCTAGAAGTTCCGGCCAAGCGGGAGCACCGCCCAAAAGTACAGCACGAAACCGTCCCAGCCAATTAGCTGTATCTTGGTTTTGCAGCAGCCGTTGCAGTTGAGTTGGAACTAAAGAAATGAAAAATTTTTCGGGTTCGAGATCGCATATTTTACCATTTTCTAATTCTTTAAATGGCTGAATAGCGAGTTTTCCTCCGGTAGTAAAGGAACGCATAAATTGCATTAAACCGCTGACGTGGTATAATGGCAAAACGCAGAACGAGTTGATTTTGTCAACTTGAAAATATTGTTGAAAACCTTGTACTGATGCCGTTAGTGTTTCCCAAGTGTGGATGGCAAAACGGATTTTTCCTGAAGAACCGCCGGTGGGAATCATAATCGTATCAAAACCGCTTTTACTGGGCGAATGGAATTCGGGCGAATGGAATTCGCGGCTATACAAACGAAGTCCGCCTTCGCGGACTGGGATATGGGGATTTTTGGGCAGGGGGTATTGTCCTAAAAATATGTCTGGTTGGACTAAATCAAAGACTTGTTGCCATTCTTGTTTTACCCAGTTGGGATTGCAGAGAAAAATGGGGCATTTGGCGGCGCGGGCGGCGGTGAAACTGGCAAGAAATTGCACGGGTTCTGGTTCTGCGAGGCAAATTTTTGGAGGTGTTTCTCCTGCTTGATTTTGGGTGATTTCTTGAAATAGCCGATCGACAATTCGGGCAAATTCGCGACTGTCACAACCGATAAGCCAATTATCGGGCAAGCCAGACGCGATATCCAGGATATTTACTGTTAGATTTGTTGCCATAGATGCTTTCACCAAGTTTTTCGATTCAAAACAATTACAGGAATTACGCACTCCGACAAAGAAACCTGGTTTTTTACCGAATTTGCCGGCTGCAACGCGTCTTTTCGTAAAAAACCCGGTTTCTGAGCCCCCAGGAGTAATCTAAAATCTAAAATCTAAAATCTAAAATCGAATGATTGTCATCGAACCAGCAATCGGTGCCGAAGCCGAGTGCTCTCTTATTTAAAGACAATTGTGTTGCTAAGTTTAATGCTGCTTGTCTACCTATTTTGGTTTCAAATACTGATGAGAAAACAGCGTCTATATTGTGAGTTTGACAAAATTTTCGCAGTTGGGATGGAGAACCGCAGATCGCAGGTTTAATGACGAAAATTCCCCGCCAGCCTTGGCTGTAGCACTCTTGGATGCGATCGAGGTTGGCGGCAGATTCATCAAGGGCGATCGGAGTTGCATAAATAGCATTCAATTCTACCATTTCCTGAAACTGTGTTACGGGCAGCGGCTGTTCCAAAAATTCAATGTCTGCAGAAAAATCGGGAGTTGCTTTTACCTTGTCGCAAGCTTCCAGCCATGTTTTAGCCTGCGAGTAACTGAGTCCCCCGTTGGCATCTAAGCGCAAAAATGCTTTTTCGCGATCGCACAAATTGTGCATTGCTTGGATTAGCTGCTGAAAAATCTTTAATTCTTCCTCAATTGCAGCAACGCCAATTTTCCATTTAAACGTGCGATATCCCTCTAACCAAAGCACTTGCAAAGCCTGCAAAGCTGTTTCACCTGCTGGCAATAAACCGCTGAACCGATTTTTTTCTTCCTCATTCCCAACCTCTCTCCATTGGTGACTGCTTAAGACTGAACCCGCAATTAATGTCGATTTTAGGCGAAGTCTAGATCCCCCTAAATCCCCCTTAATAAGGGGGACTTTGAGAATATTTCTTGTCCCCCCCTTATTAAAGGGGGTTAGGGGGGATCTAGAGTTTGATAGTGCTGACTCAAAGCCAAATTGACAAGCCGGCAATTCACCGGAAATAGCAAAAATCATCTCTGATGAAAGATTAGCTGGCAACTGGTGACAAAAATCTAAAGCTTGCTCAAAACTTTCCGAACCAAACCAACTCAAAGGGGCAATTTCTCCCCAGCCAATTTGATTATTTTCTCCCACAAGTCGCAGGATAATTCCTGATCGAATATCCCAGATGCCGTGACTTGTTCGCAATGGACGCTTAAACTTTCGCTGATAAGTGCGAAACTCAAATTGATAAAGCATTAGTTTTTTAGTTAATCATAAAATTCTCTCACAACTGCGACAAACTTATCAATATTTTCAAAATGGATATTGTGGCCAGCTTTTGGTACAATTTCCAGACGGGCGGCTGGACACAAGCTGGCAATTTCGGTATTTATAGTTGTAAATTTATCATCATATTCTCCCGCTAGCAAGAGGATGGGGATTTGATTTTGTGCGAGTTTTTCCCAGAGAGAGGGCTGGTTGCCGGTTCCCATATTGCGGAGTGATTTGGCTAATTCTAAGGGATTGTTTGCTAAGCGGGTTTCTATGAGTTTGTCGAAGTGGGGAGAGTTTTTTAAAGATTTGAATAAAGGGCGATCGTACCAGTTGAATAAAAAATCTTTAATATGGCTATTTTCTAGGTTTTGTGCTAGCTGTAAATCGGCTTCCATGCGGTGCGATCGCTCTTTTTCTGTCTTCAATCCCGGAGAAGCTGACTCTAACACTACTTTCTCGAATCTTTCAGGAAAATGTAATGTCATGTAAAGTGCCAGTCGGCCGCCCATTGAATAGCCCAACAACAAACATTTGTCTATTTGTAAATCATCTAATAACTGTATCAATGCTTTGGCTGTATTTGACATATTGTAGCAACTTTCGTCGCCGATTACTCTGGTTTCTCCATGACCGGGAAGGTCAACTGCTAGGCAGCAATAATTTTTAGATAGTAAGGAAATGACGCTGCTAAAATCTTGAAAGTTTCCAGTGAATCCATGCAAAAATATTATTTTTGGCGAATTTTTATTAGCAGTCAACGAATAGTGAAAGTGATAATTATTAAAGTTTTCCATTTTCTCACAACATCACGGCTATGTGATCAGGTATCGATGCAGTATACTCTATTGCTACAGATTTTCCATTCCTTAATGAAAGCTTACTGTAAACTTCATCCTGTTCTGCTGCATGGGCTAAAACTTCACCTATAATCACGTTTAATTCTTCATCTAATTCAGGATTGACGATGAGTACCCACTCATCAGGATATAGGCTAAAAATTTCTTCTAAACTCATAATTTGACCGATTTCTGTTTGCATACTCATGATTTGATTCTCCTTTTTTACGATTCAATGTGAGGTACGGATTGCTGAATTAAAGAAGATTTTGAGAAGTCGCGCAACTCTGCCAACTCGCCCAACTCCCTCAGCTTAGCAAACCATACCTCCAGTTTACCGGGATTCTCGATCGCCCGATCTACAAAGCAAACCCCAACGCCAGCAGCAATCCGCTCGAAAAATGCAGCGTAACTGCGATAAACTTAGAGTTGCTAACCTTTCCCGGTTGGTCGTGATAGTCTGTGACATGGCGGCAAAGGTCGATCGCAAATGGCAAACTTCCAAAAATTAACAACGTCCAAATTGGGAACATTCCCAAAGCCACAAATAGCACAGTCAAAGCATAAATGCTGCCGCATAACCACTGCAACAACTGAGCACCTTTTTTCGTACCGAGTCGAACAATCGGCGATTTTTTGCCGGCCGCCACATCGTCCTCAACTTGGTGAAAGTGAGAACAAAATAAGATGATACTCGTAGTAATTCCCACGAGTGTCGAAGCCGCAAAATTAGTTGCAGACCAAGTTTGAGTTTGACTGTAATAAGCAGCGGCGAAGGCTAGCGGCCCAAATGTGAAAAAGCAGATGATTTCGCCCAAACCCTGATAGCCAAGACGAAACGGAGGCCCTTGATAAGTGTAGCCGAGAGCACAGCACAAAACTACCAGCCAAATTACTGTTGGGTCTTTCTGCCACCAGCTTATGGCGCAGATTCCAGACACTCCGACTGCTAAAAATAGATTTGCCAGCCCGAAAATTAAAGCTTTATTTCCAGTTAAGTTAACTAGAGAATGCGCTTTGTTTTTATCGATGCCTGTTTCAGAGTCAAATACATCATTGCTGAGATTCAGCCATGCTATAATCAGAATGGCTGACATTAAAAATGTCGAAAAAATTGACGAATTAATCGTTTGATTTTCGGCAAAAGCAATTGCAGTTCCTAGTGAAATAGGAATCACTGCAACGCTGTACATGGGCGGTTTGATTGCCGCCAGCCACAATTTACTATTTGAACGTTCAATTAACTTTGTTGTCATCACACAAACTTGATTCAATTGATAGCAGCGTAGTAATTTTACAATTTTATTGGTGAACAAAGTCTACTCTCGATCGGGTTGAGTGCGCGGCAGACATCCACACAGAGGCTGTGGCGGTACTCAAACAGCGCAAGTAGCCCGTCTGTAAACCTCTGCAGGGGCGATCGACTTTTGCGAAATTTAGCCGATCGATCTTAAAGTTTTGTGTCTAAATGTTTCGCTCGATCGCCCGACGGTCGGTTTTTTTCCCCAACAGAGCCCAAACAGGGAGGGAAACTCAAAAGGTCGTGTTTTGCGATCGCCCTCCCGTGCTTAGATCGAAATAGGGGTTTTAGCCGGACAAACCCACACTCTATCTGACAAATCTGCTATTCTCGCTTTCATGACAGTAATACCGCACCGCGCTAATCTCTTGCAAGACCGCAATCAACTGCATCAGTTTCTGTTAAATTGCCAGCAGTCTTTAACCGAGAAAGATCGCACAAAAATAGTTAGTATTTCTCAGGAAATTTATCCCCTCGATCCGCTAGCTGTACTGCAAGAGATTTCCGAACCTTGTCAGCGGCACTTTTACTTTGAAAAAAGAGAACCCATTGCCGGCAAAAGTTTTGCAATTGCCGCCCTTGATTCGGCAATCCATCTCACCGTAGCAGGAACCGATCGATTTGTGGCAGCTCAAAACTTTATTCGTTCAACAGTTGCCAATACAATTACCATTGGTGCGGAACGCTTGCCATTTAGCGGGCCTCACTTTTTTTGTAGCTTTGCTTTTTTTGATGAGAACATTGCTGCTAATTCTTACTTTCCGCCCGCCACCATATTTTTACCAAAATGGCAAATTACCAGACAGAAAGATAGCTGCATTCTCGTCGCAAATGCCATCATAGAAAAAGATCGAAACGTTAAAAACATTGCTGAAAATATTTGGCAAACCTTTGATAAAATTGAATCTCGCAAATACCATAAACTAACTACTGCGATCGACAGTTCGATATCTTTGAAACAAATCCCCGTCAATGATGCCAGTCAATTTAAAACATCAGTCAAGTCTGCTTTAGAATTGATCGCCTCTAAATATTTTAGTAAAATTGTTTTATCCCAAGCCATCAATGTGATTTCTCAAACCCCTTTCAGTTTAATAGATTCATTAAACAACTTGCGCCTCAGCTATCCAGATTGCTATGTATTTTCAACCAGTAACGGCAAAGGACAAAATTTTATCGGTGCTAGTCCAGAACGCTTAATTAGCATTCACAACAATCAGTTATTAACAGATGCTTTAGCAGGTTCAGCACCGAGAGGAAAAACTGAGGCGGGAGATGCGAAATTAGCCCAAGGGTTGCTAGAGAGTGAGAAGGATATTCGCGAACATCAAGTTGTGATTGACTTTATTGTCGATCGCCTGTCTAAACTCGGCATAACTCCCAAATTTTCCCCAGTGCCCAGACTGCTGCAACTATCAAACATTCAGCAT
>JARCMA010000085.1 GCA_030248405.1 Microcoleus sp. MP8IB2.171 | reverse complement strand
TGTACCGTGAATTGATTGGTAAAGTGTTGATATAAATCAGGGTGGGGATGGGACGGGTTTATGAGATTATTTGTGATTTTCATAGATATCGGCGAACCCACCCCTACGGATTTTGGGATATTTTTTGTGAACCGAACCCAATCCTACGACCAATTAATATGAGGATATTTCCATTCATAATAATTAGGAAATACAAAATTAGTAAACGAAACCGAAATACTCACCTCCAGCGATTTTACATGATGCCACCAACCGACCGGAATAAAGATAACTTCTCCCGGTTCCAAAATCACTTCAATAATTTTCGCATCTCTGTAAAGCGGGTATTTGTCATAATCGGGATTTTCGCCGTCAACCTTGCTGAAAACTCCGACGTGATTATAAAGCAGAGGTGTTTGTTGTGGAGAAATCAATTTAATTAGTTTGCGACCCGACACTTGCGCTAAAATTAAATTAACTGGGTCATGGTGCAGCGGTGTAATCGTGCCTTTCGGGCCGAACCAAAAGAAAACTCTGCCTTTTGTGTCCGTGGGATTGAGGTATTCTGGAAATATTTCAATGTCGTTAAATAGCGGTTTAAATTCCTCTCTTTCCAAAGTCTGGTTGTTAGCAACCATGTAGTAGTCGTTGCTAGGCCCGCCCTTGACCACCATCTCTACATATTTGCGGAACAAAACAATTTTTTTGTGATTTTCTATCTTAATTTCGTAATTCGGGTCGGAATTCCGGTTGGATTGAATTTGTACCTCTGCATCGCCGTATTTTTGCTGCAAATACTCCGGCGTCCACAACTGCAAGGCTTTCCAGTTGTGCATGATATTAGTAATAATTACTGGAGTATTTTTGGCGTAGTAATTTTCGAGAAAATACTCTCTGGAAAGACTGCTTTTGCGTTCGATTGTGCCAAACTTGGAAGACAATGCAGCTAATTGATTGTTAATCCTGAGATGCGATTCTAATTTTTGCAATAACTGCACGTAATGGCTGCCTGCTTGAAAGTAGGGATGAGATGATATTTCCCTAACTTCTGCGGTGGCTGTTTCCGCATCTATGCCGCTACTTACTAGGGCTTGAATGATTTCGGCGTCGGGTTGATTTAATAATTTGTTGGCCGCCACCCACTGTTTCATATTGTCGGGGACTTCTGGTTTGCTTGGCGCTGCGAGTAGATTGGGCAAGTTTTGTGTCAGCCATTCTAGATTAACGTGTTGTTGCTCGCTTAGGGTAATCCGCAAAGGGGGAAGGGTGATAGTTAGGGGTTGGGTGTCAGACATGATTCGGGTATATTGTTTTGGGACTGTTTGGTTTGGTTTGAGGTGGTTTGACTAATATAGCAATTTTGTTAACGAACCGCTAAGGCGCTAAGGGCGCGAAGGAAGAGAAGAGGGAAGTTCACAAATTTTGTCGAGGTTGCTGTCAGGATTTTAACTTAACAAGTGTTGCCAGTTCAAGTTTTCTAGCTTTGAGCGGTTTTAACCGGATAGTTTGGTTAATTTTCTCAAATCAACTCTTATTCATCCAGGCGCGGGTTCCGAAGTCTTTGCAGGAATGGGAAGCGATTTTAGCCGCTGCGGTGAGAGTATCGGTAAAGTTGTTATTTTGCAAAATGTAGTGACAGAAAGCCCCGTGAAAAATATCGCCAGCGCCTAAAGTGTCTGTGGCTTGAATTTGAGGTACTTCTATAGTGCCATAACTGCCATTGCTGAGGTATAAAATTGATTTTTCGCCGCGAGTGATGGCAATATTGGGAATTCCGGCTGCTGACAGATAAGCAAACACTTCCTCGAAATTGTCGCAGTCGGGTGGATGAAAGTTATCGGAACATACCGCCCATTCAACAAAAGGCAATATTTCCTCTAATCCGGGTTTCCAACTGCCGCCGTCGAGGACAATGGGAATGTTTTTTGACTTGGCAAGTTGAGCAATTTCTTGGCTGGCTGCGATTTGATGTCCGTCAAGCAGTACAATACTAACTGATGTTAAAATATCCTCGTTAAGTGTTTGACTGTCAACTTGCGATTTAGTAGCATTGATGGAAATTACCGATCGATCGCCCGTTGCTTCAGTTACAATAATCGAGGAAACTGGCGGCGAGTGCGATCGCCCTGGTTGCAAATCGATTATCCTAATATCATACTCCGCTAAGTCTGCACGAATCAATTGGGCGATCGCATGAGTACCCAAAACACCAGCCCATACCGCCGCATTCCCCAAATAGCTAAAAGTCACCGCAGCATTTGCCGCCGGCCCGCCCGCAGCAATGGTACAATCAGAAGCAACAACTTTCTGATTTTCACCCGGAGGCTTCTCGGCCAAATAAACCAAATCTAAAGTTGCCAATCCCAAAAATAATCCCGTTTTCATATCTGCGTTAATCCGCGTACCCTTCGGGAAGGCGAAGCGCCTACATCTGCGGTTAAAAATAAAAAACATCCAAATGCAGCCAAATCCCAATACAGGAACACTTTACATCGTCGGAACCCCGATCGGCAACCTCGAAGACATGACATTTCGCGCCATCCGCATCTTGCAAGCCGCAGACTTCATCGCCGCCGAAGACACCCGCCATACAGGCAAACTTTTGCACCATTTTCAAATCAAAACCCCCCAAATCAGCTATCACGAACACAACCAACAGCAGCGACTCCCCGAACTCATCGACAAACTGCATTTAGGCAAAGATATCGCCCTCGTCACCGATGCCGGAATGCCGGGAATTTCTGACCCCGGTTCCGAGTTAGTCAAAGCTTGTGCCGATGCTAATATTAACATTATTCCGATTCCCGGCCCGACCGCCTGCATTGTTGGCCTAACTGCATCAGGATTACCCACAGAGAGATTTGTATTTGAAGGTTTCTTACCCGTGAAAGGTCAAGAACGCCAACAGAGTTTAGAAGCTTTGCAAATAGAATCCCGCACTATAATATTATACGAATCTCCCCACCGATTGCGACAAACTTTACAAGATTTAGCAAATAGTTTGGGAAGCGACAGACAGATTGTACTGGCCAGGGAATTAACTAAAATGCACGAAGAGTTTTGGCGTGGTAGTATCGAAAGTGCGATCGAACTTTACATCACCCGCGAACCCCAGGGAGAATTCACCCTAATAATTGCCGGCCTGCAAACAGACGCACCAATTTTCTCAGAAGACGCCATCAAAGCCGAATTGCAAACATTAATAGGAGAAGGCATAAGTCGTTCCCAAGCCAGCCGCCAGCTAGCGCAACAAACATCCCTCCCCCGCCGCCAAATCTATCAACTCGCCCTCACAATAGGCGACAGCGAATCATTAGAACAACCCTTAGATGACTTGTGAATATCTCTCTTCTCTTCTCCTCTGCGCCCTCTGCGGTCTCTGCGGTTAAATAAAAAAAGCTAGATAATCACACTCAGAATTATATGGTACGCGGAAACTACGATCGACAAAAACCATATTTACGCAACCCCCACATCAACAAACCAATCGCCGAAATTTATGCAGACTTAGACGCCTTTACCTGGGAGATATTTGAAGACCAACCCCACCGCTTCGATACCGTCAGTTTCTACGTCTTGCTTCCCCCACTGTTTTACGAAGGGCGTTTCATCAAAGGGATTTACTTCAGCGAAGCAGTCGAACTGATAAACAAACTATTTCCCCAACTTTCCTCAGTATTTTTATCCTTCACCTATTCGCCCGGAATCTCCTACTCCTGGGCCCCCATAGCTGACGCCTACTCCAGTTTATACAAAAACCCGCAACGAGATAAATGGTTTCGCGAGACTTATGTCGATCGCGCCCACAAACCAATCATACCACTGCAAGACACCGACTTCATCAACGAATACTTAATTTCCCCGCGAAACGTCCCCGCCAAAGACATCGACTTGCTAGCCGTCGCCCGAATTTCCGAAGAAAAGAATTTGCCCATCATAGCCAAAGCCTTAAAAGTTTACCGCCAAAAATATCCGCAAAAACCAATAAAATTAACAGTAGTCAGCGGCCACGAATTTGACGCAAGCAACCTGAAAACTCTCGACGAGTACGCCTTAAAAGAATGGCGACAAGTCGAGGAAATTTTAACCAATCCCTCGGACTACATTAACTTACTGCCCAGAGTTGACTACTACAGCGAAATCCCCACATATTATTCGCGAGCCCAAGCATTCGTCCTCGGTTCCCTTCTCGAAGGTAAAAACCGGGGAATTACCGAAGCAATGAGTTGCAACGTACCAGTAATTTGTTTTGAAGAATTCAACCAATACGCCAGAGGAAACTCGCCAGTTTTCCCCGAAGGTGCGGGCCTTTACGCCAAGTTTGACCCAGAATCTCTCGCAGATACTATATATACAGTATTGGAAAACCAAACAGAATTCAAACCACGATATCAGTATTTAAAGCATTGCGGGCGCAAGAACTTTTTCAATACTTGTATAGACAGTTTTCCTTACTATCAGCACAACATTCCCGACTACAAGCCCGGAGATGCGATTAACAATTTGTGGCTAGATTTAGCAGTTCAACAAAATTATCAAGTTAGTTTGAATAGCTTTTTGTACGGAGGTTCTCCCTTGTCTCATATTCGTGGGATAAATGCGATTCAGCACAATCTCCGGGAGTTAATCAAGTTTCAATGACAGATAATTCGGAGTGATTAAACCGCAGAGGCCACAGAGAACACAGAGGAAGAGAAGAGAGAGATGAATAATTCTGATGTCAAGGGATTTGAGATTAGTCTTTATAGCGAGGACTTTCGCTAAAAGCCCCGTGGAATTCATTCCCTAGCGACTGGTAGATGGTCGGTTTCAGTTGACACCGATGCCCTATTCCCTATGCCCTATGACAATATCCTCAAAAATCTTACTTGCCAAAACTCTAGCCAAATTCACAGGAACAGCATTGCCGACCATTTTGTATCCATCAGCAATATACTTGTACTTAAAAATAAACTCATCCGGGAAAGTCTGAACTCTCGCGCACTCTCGCACAGAAAGCCGACGGTAAGGATGAGGTGAATTTGGATCAAAAATGCGTTTGTCTTTGCCAACCAGAATCATTTTACTAGCTTGAGGATGCAGAGGGGCGTGTCTGCCGCTTGCCTGAATTGTAAACGAAGGTTCGCACCAACTTCTAACTCGATTGCGCGACATATAAATGCTCGAAAACCCCAAATCGGCACATTCGTGATTCGCGACATAATCGTGATAATTATCTACTTTACCCTTAACTGGCATTGGGGCGATCGCCTGCAAATCAAAAATAGCATCTTTCAGCGTCAAAACCTCGGTTCCAGGTTCGGGAAACTCAAAACCCAAACCCAGAGTTTCCCGATAACCAACAACAATCACCCTTTGCCTATCTTGCGGAACACCAAAATTTCTCGCATTCAACAACTGGAACGAAACCCGATACCCGATAGCCTCAAACTGAGATAATATATAAGTGAAAGCATCCTTATTTCTAGGTGCCAAAATACCGCTAACATTCTCAGCCAAAAAGAACAAAGGTTGCTTGTCCCGCACAATTCTGATATACTCCCAGAAAACTTGACCCCGACTATCATCAATCCCCCGTTTCGCGCCCGCCTCACTCCAACTTTGACAAGGAGGCCCACCAATAATTCCAATACAGTTGGGAATTTCATCAGAATTAATTTTTCTGATATCTCTGCGGTCTAAAATAGTTTCAGGATGATTGAACTCGTAGGTATCCCAAATAGACTTATCGTATTCATTCGACCAAACCGGATTAAACCCAGCCAAGCGAAAACCCAAATCCAACCCGCCACAACCCGCAAACAAAGAAATAATATCCAAAGCCACCTTTTTTTACCAACAATCAATACAACAAATCAATTATAAACATCTCTCTTATTAACTTTCTTTCTCTTTATTCTCTCACTCTGCGCCCTCTGCGCCCTCTGCGGTAAAAAAAATCTAATTCACAAACAAATATAACACTTATCATCCTCAATGAATGCAAACTCCATCCTCAAATCTTATCAACACTTCGGCGTACACCTCGGCTTAGAAAGAATTCACCAACTCCTCGAAAAACTAGATAACCCTCACAAACAAGTACCCATTATCCACGTTGCCGGCACAAATGGCAAAGGTTCCGTTTGCGCTTATCTTTCATCCGTACTCACAGCAGCAGGCTATCGAGTCGGGCGCTACACATCCCCGCACTTAATCGATTGGACAGAAAGAATTTGCATCAACCAACAACCGATTTCTACAACAGCATTGCAGCAGTGTCTAGAAAAAGTTGTCAGCGCTGCGGAAGGTAATACAGAAACTCCCACTCAATTTGAAATCATCACCGCCGCAGCTTGGCTGTATTTCGCCCAACAAAAAGCAGATATTGCTGTCATAGAAACCGGATTGGGCGGTAGATTAGACGCGACTAATGTTTGCGAAACTCCCCTTGTTAGTGTCATCACTTCTATCAGTCTCGAACACTGGCAAATCCTCGGCCCTACCGTCGCCGATATTGCTGGGGAAAAAGCCGGCATTATCAAATCAAAGTGTCCGGTAGTTGTCGGAGAATTGCCAGAATCTGCTAGAATAGTAGTAGAAAAACGCATTCAAGAATTAGACTGTCCGGCAATTTGGGTAAAACCAGCGGTAGATTTAGGAGAAGGATTTGCAGAATACGATCCCAATCCACAAATCAGCGTTAATTCGCGTCCATCTGCGGTTAAAATAAAATATCAATTGCCATTGTTGGGCAAAATTCAATTAATGAATTCGGCGATCGCACTTGCCACTATCCACACCCTCCAAAACCTAGGATGGCAAATCTCCCCCACCGCCATCGCAGACGGAATCGCCAAAACTCAATGGCCCGGAAGACTTCAGCAAACTACCTGGAAAAACCGCAACATCCTGATTGACGGCGCGCACAACCCCGCTGCTGCGATCGCCCTGCGCGAATATGTAGATCATCTTACCAGTTCCCCGTCACCGATTAACTGGGTAATCGGCATTTTGGCGACGAAAGACTGCGATGATATTTTACAAGCATTACTCAAAAAGGGCGATCGGCTTTACCTAGTACCCGTACCCGATCAAAACTCAGCATCCCCCGCAGAATTAGCCACCCTCGCTCAAATTATCTGCCCCGAATTAACACTCTGTCAACCTTTCCCCGACTTAACCACAGCTTTAGATGCTGCTGTTACAGGAAACAATTTAACAATCCTTTGCGGTTCCCTGTATCTCGTGGGCTATTTTTTGCAACAACAATCTCAATTTTAAACGCATTATAATTGCGTTTCTTCTTCTGTAAAAATAGGAGGCCACAATTCCGAAATGGGCAATTCCCAACCGGGAACAAGCTCTGGTATCGTTAAAATATCGCCATTTCCTAAAATAGTCGGTTCGCCAGTCGATCGATAAATAGTCACTGTTTCTTCATCAGGATCGATCAGAATTCCGACAACCGCCCCCAACTCGATAAACTTCAAAACCTTGGTTTCTATAGGCTTAATGCGATCGCTCTGAGATTTAATCTCAACCACCAAATCCGGGACAAGTTCACCAAAATAACGCGGACTTTGGCGCAAGCGGGCCGCGCGCACAAACGAAACATCCGGCGCTTTGACGTTTGTATTCGGCATAATGAAACCGCCTGCGGAGTCAAACACTCTCCCTAAGCGGCGGGGATTTACCCAAACGAAAAGAAAGGCAATGAGACGACTGCTGATTTCACTGGATACGATGTCTGATGGGCCCATAATTGAAATTATCCCGTCATCTAGTTCAATTTTGTAATCTAAACCCGCTTCGGAAAAAAGAGTTTGAACTTGGTTTAAATCTTTGACTGTCATTGCTGTCATAAAATTTGTTCCTATTCTAGGCTGAACTTTGATTTTAACACAAGTCAAATTTATGAATATTTGAGGAATTCAGGCTATATTCCTACAAATCATCAATCAAGCTCAATTGAGAAAGGCGATCGCACGGGATAAATAAACCCGGTTTCTGGGATGAGCGATCGTTCTTATCAACAAACATTTATCTCTAAAATAGTCGAGATTGACTTATCCAGAGTTCTCCTCCGACTCCGCCTTGTGAAGAGGCGGTAATTTCATCATTCGATAATCACTTAAAAGCTTATATATGCTTATATATATGGTGGCACAGATTCCCATTATTTAATAATACGTCAAGTGACAGAAAAAAGCAAGGGCGAAGTCAAAAAAAAAATTAATGCCTAATGCCCAATGCCCAATTTTTGTTACAATATAAGTGAGTTTAAAAAAAATATAGATAGAAGTTTATGAGCAGCCTTATATCGGTGCAAACGCTAATTGAATATATAGAAGCTTTGCCAGCCCAAGAGCAAACTTTACTATTTGACGAGCTTTTCAGGCGAAACATAATCAAGCAGCTTCAGGAAAACAATACAGCAGCACTGAAGGCGTCTATCATGGCAGAAAGAGAAAAGCCGCGCCAGGAAAACACCAAGCAGATAGTCAAGACAAAAACACTCTTAACAGGTAACGCTACCTGCGACATTCGCGCAGCCGATCGCACTAACTTTGGGGGCGACCTCGACAGCTCAACTGCTCACATAATCATTAAAAACGAATTAGACAGAACAGTCAGTGCAGCGTTGCTGGGATGGCCCGAATGTAAAGCTTTTGGCGAGACGCGATCGCAAGCACTGCAAAACCTTCACGATTTAGTAAATGCCCAGCTAGCCGAAGCTGAAATCGTCTCTGTCAAACTCACTTCTAGTCGATCGAACAATCCTTGGGTGAGGTTAGCTGGTAAGGATGAAAACGATCCGCAATACGATGAGGTATTGGCACACATAGAAGAATATCGCCGCGAACTCGATGCAGAAACCGAAGCTTATTACAGTCAAATTGACGCTGCGGTTGAGACCAAATGAGCCGATACATACTTGATACGGATTGTTTCTCCCTTTGGCGAAAGAATGATCCAATGATCGTGCAGCGGGTCAAGCTTAACGCTGAAAACCTTGCTGTAACTATCGTAACCGTAGAGGAAGGAATTCGCGGCAGGTTCAAGGTTATTAAAGACGCTTCTCAACCTTCGCAAGCGGACAAATTAGTATGGGCTTACACCAAGTTATGGGATACATTAGATGATTTCAAAAATCTCAACATTCTGAAATTTGACCAGAATGCTTTCACTATTTACACTGAGTTCCGCCGTCAAAGAATACGCATCGGCACGCAACATTTGCGGATTGCTGCTATTGTACTTGCTAATAATGCTATCCTCGTTACGCGCAACAACCAAGATTTTTCGCAAGTGCCTGATTTAGTGCAGGAAGACTGGACAATTCAACCTTAAAAGCAAGGGGCGAGCTCAAAAAAAATCCCGCCCCAGCTTCAATTAAAAACTACCTTTGATCCCAAACTTGGGCGGCATCAGCCACAGCTTGGTCTACCGACTTTTCTCCCAACATCGCCGCCTGCAAATTGTCATAAATCGCCTTTTGCAACTTCTTAACATCCTTGAGAGGCGGAATCAATAGCTCGGCGGAACTCAAGCCAGAAGCACTGACAATCCTAGCTCGATCGCTCGGAGCAGCATCAGCCGGAACGCTCTTAAAATAAGAGTCCTGCAAAGCCTCAAGCGTAGAAGGCAACACATTAGCAGCCTTCGCAAAAGCCAATTGATTTTGAGAATTAGTCACGTACAAAGCAAACTTCACAGCATCATCAGGGCGCTTGCTATCGCGAGGTACAACCAAATTCATCACCGCCACAGTCTTCTTGCCGGTTTCCCCCGTAATTTGAGGCGCAGCAGCCGAGACAGCACCAATATTCGGAGCATTCTCAGCGATCGCCTTTAAAAACTGTGGCCCCGAAGCTAACAAAGTAGTTTCCCCAGCTTGATAAAGCTCGATCGCCCTACGATGTCCCTGCACCAAAACATCCTGCGGCAAAAGTCCGCCCTTGTACAAATCCACCCAATACTGAAAAACAGCCTTCCCCTTATCAGTATTAAAAGCCGCCTTGCCTTGAGCATCAACCAAAGGCACACCCATCTGCACGAAAGATTGCAAAACTTCCGCCGAATCTTCCGGCACAAAAGTCACAAAAAAAGCAAACTTACCAGTCTTTTCCTTCACCTGCTGGGCAACAGTTGCCAACTCGGCATAAGTAGCCGGAGGCTTAGCAATTCCAGCTTTTTTAAACAACTCCGTATTGTAAATTGTCACCCCAGTTGTGAGATACCAAGGAATGCCAAAAGTCTTGCCATCGAGTACGCTAGCTTTCCAGATATTCGGGAGATAGAGCTCACGAACTTGCTCCGGTATCCGAGAGTCCAAATCCAGCCAAGCATTGCGCCCCGCCAACAGCGAAGCAAAATCGGGATTTAGGTTCACCACATCCGGCGCAGTTTTCGCCGCCACTGCCCCCAAAATCTTACTTTCCATCGCCGACCAAGGAACGTCCACCCAGCGCACCTTCACCCCCGGATTTTGCGCTTCAAAATCGGCGATCGTCTTGTTGAAATACTCAGTAAACTGAGGTTGAAGCTGCATAGTCCAGAACTCGATTTCCTGCGTATTATTTGCCTGGGAATTAACAGCAGGCTTGCCGCAACTCACCACCGCAGCCAGCAGCAGCCCCACCAGTCCAAAAACAGCAAACAGTTGCCAAGATTTACGCTTCATAGAATTTAATTTCAGAATCATGGGAACCGTTAGAGAAAAAAAAGCACAGCCCGCCGAGAAAGCCAGAGAGTCAAGTTCCAGTCTTTGTTGCACCCCCGCCCTTTGAGAGAGTCGGTTTTTCAGCCGCACCGGCAGGTTTTCGGTCGATCGAGCTGGAATTGATTGACATTCGCAGCAGAATAGCTATTGTCAAGTAAATTGGATAGCATAAAATCGGAACTAGCGATCGCGCCACAAAGACTGTGCAGCGCAGAAGCAGGCGGGATACCGAGATTACAGTATCAGTGGCAATTGGAAACCGAATCTCCAACACCCAACGGCTGAATCAGGCTGGCCAACTACAAAATAAAAAAATAGCAACTACCGGCGACCCAATCCTATGGTTAACTTTTTCAAAGGTCTACTTTCCCAACGCCAGCCAGGAATCGGGATCGAAATAGCCCCAGACCGCATCAACATCATTCAGCTCGAAAAGAAAGCTCAGGCTTTAAAATTAGGCCTCCTCGCCTCAATAGAAGTACCAGAAGACATGGTACAAGAAGGACAAATAGTCGATCCGCCGGGAATGGCAGAACTAATACGTACAGTCCTCGACGAAAACAAAATCAAAGCCAAGCGAGTAGCCACAGCCATTCCTGGCCGCGAAGCCGTGATCCGCCTGATTCCAGTTCCCGCAGAACTCAACCAAGAAGAACTGCGGGATTACATGAACGCCGAAGCAGGGCTATACTTGCCGTTTCCCAGAGAAGACGCCGACGTAGACTATCAAAAAATCGGCCTATTTGTAGATGGCGACGGCGTTGAAAAAGTGCAAGTTGTATTAGTAGCTACCCGCAGAGAAGTTACCGACACATACATCGAAACCTTTAAAGAAGCCGGACTGATTATAGATGTACTAGAAGTAACCAGCTTTGCCCTGATTCGCACCCTCAAAGACCAACTGCAACAATTTTCGTCCCAAGAAGCCGCAGTCCTCGCCGACATAGAATTTGACAGCACCGAGTTAGCTATAGTAGTGGACGGCATACCTCAGTTCAACCGTACCATCCCGATCGGCACCTACCAAATCCAGACCGCCCTCAACCAAGCCATGAACCTGCCGCCAACCAGAGACACCAGCGAATTGCAAGGCATGACCCTGCCAGTCACAGATACAATGGGCGCATCTGGAGACGCCAATCCCGGCACCAATGCGATGATTAAAGTATTGGGAGAACTAGCAGACGAATTGCGTCGTTCAGTAGACTTTTACCTGAACCAGAGCGAAGAACTCGAAGTAGCGCAACTGTTGCTAGCGGGCCCGGGAGCTGCGATCGGCAAACTAGACGAATTTTTTATGCAAAGATTAAGCTTGCCCGCATCTCAAGTCGATCCCATCGAAACCCTAGGACTCGAAATCAGCGAAGAAATTACCCCAGAACAGCGAGCAGGTTTAGGAGTAGCCCTAGGTTTAGGACTAAGGGAGGTTATGTGAACCAACAGTTTTAGATGAGAGAAAAACCGATTTGAGAATTTTAGGTAAAAACCCCTGCCAAAAGAAGAAGGCAGAAAGCAGAAGGTAAAATATTGGAGGTAGAAGGTAGAAGGTAAAAGGTAGAATATATCTGAGGTAGAAGCAGCCCCTTCCTTCGGTAGAAGGCAAAAAGTTGTTTCTTTCTTCCCTAAATAAATCCTTCACTTGTACCAGCAATCTTGGGTTCTGTCTAAAATCTCAAATTTCAAATTTAAATCTATAGCAACAGCCAAGACTGTTAGGACATTCTTAATTGCTCAAACATAAGCGGTAGATCACTTTTTCCTTCTACCTTCTACCTTGTACCTTTTACCTTTTACCTTCTGCTTTATGCCTTCTGCCTTGTGCCTTCTGCCTTCTTCCTTCTGCTATAAAAACGAGTGAAGCCATGTACAGCCTAGATATTAATTTTCTCAACGACCGTCCGGACTACAAACCCGTTGCAGCAGCCAAAAGCTCAACTAAAAAAAGTTCTGGTGGAGCCAAAGACCAACTGCCCATATTTGGGGCGGTGCTGTTTGCCTTCGGCATCATCGCCGCAGTCATGGGCGCCTGGTGGTGGGCGACTAACGAAAATAACAACTTGGCCGCACAACAAGCCACCATCGACCAAGAACTGGCAACGTTAAACACTCAAGCCAACACCATCAAAGCCATCAACGCCGAAACCGACCAAGTTACCGCCGAATATAAAGCATTAGCCGGAGTATTCGAGCAAATTAAACCTTGGTCGGCGATGCTGCAAGACCTCAGTGCCCGTACTCCGGCGGGAGTGCAAATTGGCAAAATCGAGCAAATCGACCCCAGTCCCTCCCC
>JARCMA010000604.1 GCA_030248405.1 Microcoleus sp. MP8IB2.171 | reverse complement strand
GACAGAGTTAATAAGGTTGAAATTATATTCCGAGAGGCAAGCAACACACGAATATAATTCTTTGTCAATAAGTTGGGAGCCAGCCAAGTCAAGACTAATTTTAAGGTTGGGAACGCTACCATTCCCGCTAATCCCCCAATCCCTCCGGCTATAAAAATCAGGGTAATTTGTATAAGGCGCTCGCCATTATCTAAAGGCAATTGTGCGAGCATAAATAGCGCATTAATTGTTTTTGTCATGGTCAAACCAACTGTAGTAGAAGAAATAGTTGACAGTTGACATTTGTCATTAGTGCGAGCTTAGGATCGAAAACTTAATAACTTAAGCACCTCCTACAGTTTTCTTTCCTGTAAGTTGCGAAATAATAAGGAGGCAGAGCCTCCGGATCTGCATTACCAGGCACAGCCTGGTAACGAGCAATCGCTTAAGTTATTAAATTTTCATTCCTTAAAAACTCGCGAACCTAGTCATTAGTCATTAGTCATTAGTCATTAGGAAGAAGGAAGAAGAAAGAAGGAATAATTTAGCTTAAGTTATTTAGGGGCGACTGAGTTATTTTCCGACTTTAGTAAAGTGTTTCGTAAGGTTGCCTCTAGTTGCGGTGATAAAGCCAAAGGGATGCTCCCAGAGCGGACGTGCAGATCTCGTTGAGGAAACGGAATTTCGATTTCACGCTCTCGAAACAGTTCTTCAATACGGAAAAATAAATCACTTTTGACGCGATACTGTGCCATTGGTTCAGCAATCCACACCCGGAGTTCAAAATTAAAGGAACTCTCACCAAAACCCAAGAAAAAAACAATCGGTTCTGGAGTATTCAATACATCAGAATGCCCCTTCGGAGCTTTGAGCAGTGCCGCCTTAACTTGACTAATATCACAGCCGTAGGCAACACCAACCGGAATTCTAATCCGCGAAACAGCATTCTCGTAGTTCCAGTTAGTTACCTCATCCTCTAAAAAACGGGAATTGGGCAAAATAATGGAAACTTGATCGAGGTTGCGAAGCACTGTACTGCGAGCGCCAATACGGACAACAGTGCCTTCAATGTTACCTACACTCACAAAATCGCCTACCCGAATCGGACGTTCAAAGAGCAAAATTAGACCGCTACCAAAGTTTTTAGCGATGTCCTGCAACCCAAAACCGATACCAACTCCCAACGCACTAAAGATTATTGTTAGAGAACTCAAATCGATTCCCCATACTTGCACCAAAACGATCGTTCCCAGAACAATCAGCAAGTATTTGGCAATCACAGCAACAGCTTCTTGACTGCCTCGACTGATGCGGGTGACTTGCAAAATTCGCAGTTTAAAGAAATTTGAAATAGTACCGCTCAGGGCGACCCATCCTAGGATGAGAGCAGCTAAAAACAGCAGATCTGTGACTGAGTAATTGTTGCGCCCTACAGAGAGCGATCGAGAAATGAAACTGGTTATTAAACCGCTGGTCAGAGTGTAACTCCAACTCCGACTTATTGGAAACAAATTGGTAATGTAAAGGACGGTGGCAATCCAAAGCCCAGTCCTAGCTGCAACCAAAGTCAAGATAAATAATAAGTTCAAAGATTTGGGGGAGTCAGCAACCGCAGCTTCTGCTGTTGATGGCTCTACAAATCGCTGGATAATTGCTTGTTTTGCCGATCGCCACAGCCATCCCAATCCTTTGTGAATGGCGATCGCCAGCACTACAGTCGCCGTTGTCAGCAGCAGCATATTTTTGATAAATCCGGCGCTTTTTTCTTCTTGAGCTTGCTGCAAAGCTTGACGGAGTTGTTGAGCCCAAAGATTAGCTTGTTCGGTAAGCGTGCGAGTTTCTTGCAGATCGGATTGAGTCACTGTCAGCAAGTATTTGCCATTAACCAGAATGGTGGGGTATTGATTGCGAACTTCTGTTGTGACTTCAACTGTTTCTTGAGATTGCTCAATTTGTTTGAGTCGCAAATTGAGCAAATCGGCCCGTTCGGCGGCTGTTAGTGAGTCAGCATCGCTGACGCTAAAAAGCGGACGACCATCTACCACAATAGATGTCGCCGTCCGAGCGGCTTGAACGGGCCCGGCCAGCAAAATTAAGGTCAGCGCCAGGGCTGTGATGATTCCCAGTATTTGGTAACGAACAGATGAAAATTGCCGACGATTTAACATATTTTACCGATTTCAATGCACTCCTCATATTCCGCGATCGTTACGCATCTAATAGACCTCACCGCAAAGCAAGTTTTTGAACAAGCAGGATGCCCGTTCTACAAGAATCATTGGAGAAGTCTAAAGGAATTGCAAACTCGATATTAATGACAAAGCCCAATAAGTGCAACCATCAGAAGGATTAACGGCGCGGCAGTGCTTGAGGAATACGCAGCCAGCGCACTTTGGTACTTAATACTCAGATTCTGTTTGCATTATAACGGCTTGAACTGATTCAGTTACCCGTTCAGTTCCCTTAACACTGTTAGACAATGCTGGAAAGGACTGAAGTCCTCACTACGAACCTGATTGATGCGGACTGAAGTCCTCACTACGAACCTGATTGATGCGGACTGAAGTATTAGTTTTAATCTATTCCGGGGCGGCATTTGGGAAGTATCCAAGATAGAGAAAAAACATCGCACTCTCTAATTACTCCGACATATTCTCAACTCCCAAAAAGAGAGACAGTTCTTGATTTAAGCGACCCGATCGCACAAACTCAGCATAGGTGTCAGCTTCGATCGCCAGCAACTCCGCTCGAATTTGCTCAGCAATAAACGTGCTTAGATCGGGATATTCATCTTGAAGCCGATCGACCTCCGCCTCAATCCTCATGAGTTCCCCCTTAACCAGCGATTCTTGATACTCATAAAACTCCCGATCGACCCCCGGCTGTTCCTCCATCTCACCCAACCGTTGCAACACCCTACCCAAAGCCGCCCGACGGGCGATCGCCTCCAAATACTCCCCGCGCATCGGCCCATCCCCCAGCAGATCCAGTTTTTTCAGAACAGGCTGAATAGTCAATCCCTGCACCAGTAAAGTAAACAGCACCGTCCCAAAAACCGTTGCAATCACCACATCTCGTCCCGGCAGGCTTTCAGGCACGCTTAAAGCCAAGGCCACCGACACCGCACCCCGTAGTCCTCCCCACCACAGCACCGTTTGATCGGGCAGGGGAATGGCGGATGCGGCAAAACGGTTGCTGAGACTCCCCAGTCCGTAAATGGCGATCGCCCGCGTTACAATCACCGCCACAATCGTCACCGCGATCGCATCCAAATTTTCGCCCAAACTCCCAAACCGAATCTGATCGCCAATCAGCAAAAACACAATCGAATTCACAAAAAAAGCTAAAAATTCCCAAAACTCAGTCACAATAATCCGAGTGCGAGGATTCATCCCAATGCGAGAACCAAAATTGCCCAAAATTAGCCCCGTCGTTACCACCCCAATCACCCCCGATCCGCCCAAATCCTCCGCAATCAAATAAGTACCGTAGGCCGAAACCAACGTCAGAGACTGCTCCACCAGAG
>JARCMA010000084.1 GCA_030248405.1 Microcoleus sp. MP8IB2.171 | reverse complement strand
TGTCAACTGTCAACTGTCAACTGTCAACTGTCAACTGTCAACTGTCAACTGTCAACTGTCAACTGTCAACTGTCAACCGTCAACTGTCAACTGTCAACTAACTCCCTTCTTCTTCCTTCCAGCGTTTGAGAGGAACGCAATCAATCCCCAACTGGTCTAAAGCGCGAGCCACCACAAAGTCTACCAAATCTTCAATAGTTTGCGGATTGTGATACCAAGCAGGAATCGCTGGTACAATTCTAGCTCCAGCTTCCGCCAAGGTAGTTAAATTCCGCAGGTGAATCAAACTAAAAGGCGTTTCCCGAGGCACGAGTACCAATTTTCTCCCTTCCTTGAGCTGAACGTCGGCCGCTCTTTCGAGCAAATCCGAGCTCAAGCCAGCCGCCAATTTGCCCAGCGTACTCATGCTACAGGGAATAATGATCATCCCTTGGGTACGAAAGGAGCCACTAGCAATATTAGCACCGACATCTTGCCAAGGATGGCACCGAAGTTTACCCATGGTGGCTACTCCTGCTTGTTCCCGCCAGAATTCCTCTTGCAGAGTCGGTTCTGCGGGCATTCGCGTGTTCTGTTCGCTTTGCCAAACCATGTAGGTAGATTTTGATGCTACCAGTTCGATCGCGCGATCGGCCTCCAACAGAAACTTCAGAGTTCGCACCGCATAAATCAGTCCCGATGCTCCAGTCACTCCTACAATTAGGGGGTAGTTATTCGTCATTAGTTATTTTTTAGTTGACGGTTGACTGTTGTTAGTAATTAGTTGTTATATCAAATCTGTTAACATCGGAATTATTCATATATCTCTTCTCGACAAGCGCGTGAATCAGCGTCCATCCCTTGTCATCTGCGCTTGCTGAAATTCTCTTTTTTAAACCGCAGATACAGGCAGATTAACACAGATTAACGCAGATAAATTAGATGAATTCCGGTTGCACCGTCCGTGATTGTTAACTGTTTACTGGATTTTACAATTCCGATGCTATGGGATTTGATATTAGTCATTAATTATTTTTTGATGATTGCTGAGTAGAGTTTGTCGCCCACATCTAAATACTTAGTTGCTAGACAATGACAACTAAGTATTGAGGAAAGTTAACTGTCAACTGTCAACTATCAACTGATTATTCATCATCATCAAAAGCTTGACTGCCGCCGCCTACTGCAACTAAATCAATTTGCTGGCGATAGTAGTCAACACTCTTGACTTGAACTTCCACCCGATCGCCCAAACGGTACTGATTGCGGTTTTTGCGACCTACTAGAGTTTGCTGGCGCGATCGATATTCGTACCAGTCATCCTTCAGCGAAGAAACGTGTACCAATCCCTCAACACGCAAGATGTCGCTTTCCGGCGGCCGCACCTCAATTTCCACAAAGAAACCGTAAGACTGCACACCTGTAATCAAACCCTGGAAAGTTTGCCCGGTGCGTTCTTTCATCAATCCGGTTTTCTTCAATCCCTGCAAATCGCTTTCGGCATCTTCAGCAACTCTTTCGCGTTCCGTCAGGTGTACCACGGCCGATGCAAACTCTGTCTCAAATTCGTGGTGCAAATCTGGGGGCAGAACATTCCAAGTAATTTGACCATGACAGGAGGAATGGTGCAAGTCAACTTTTTCCTTAGCCCGTGTTGTGCGGCTGCTGCGGCCTTGCTCGAACACGGCTTGCAACACCCGCAGCACCAGCAAATCGGCGTAGCGGGAAAGCGGCGAAGTGCAGCGCGTGTAACCCTCTGACAGCGCCAAACCGAAGTGCGGCTTGGGAGTTGTGCTGTAAACAGCGGGCTTCATGGTGTCTTCTAGCAGGTAGGTGAGAACTCTTTCGGACTTAAGGCCGGCAAACTGCTGGGTAAATCGCTGAAAGTCCAAGGGCAAAACTTCTTCCTCGGTTTCGAGGTACAGTTCGCCTCCGAGGTTGTTGGAGAGTTTGATGAACTCTTGAATGTCTGCCGGATCTGGCATCGGCTGGACGCGGTAAATTGCTGGGACTCCCAAGGCTTGCAGGTGGGTGGCGACAGCTTCGTTGGCGAGTACGACTAACTCGGAGACAGCCGACTGAGTGGGGGGAGCTGTTGCAAAAGCTCCTAATTCGCCTTCGTCGTCGAAGTGAGAGTTAGCATCGGGCAAATTTAGTTCAAAAGCTCCTCGCTGTAGCCTTGTCTGTCTGGCTGCCTGTGAGGCGGCCCCGATTTGATCGAGGAAAGGACGGAGGGCGGAGGATAAAGGGTGCTCTTCGGCATCGCCTGGTTCGAGAATTGCTTGAGCTTGCTCGTAGGTGAGGTGGTAGTCAATTTGAATGACGCTGGCTTGAATTTCGTATTCTAGGACTTCTCCAGATTCGTCTAGGGTCAGCAGTATGCTAAATGCCAGCCGTTCGGTGTCTGGCAGCAGAGAGCAGCGCTCGTTGAGGATTTCTGGCAGTACGGCGATGATTTTTTCTCCCAGATGGGCGGCGGTGCCTCGCTTGCGGGCTTCGCGGTCGATCGGGGTTTCTGGCTGCACGTACTCGGCGGCGTCGCTGATGTGGATTCCTACTTGCCAGCGGCCGGATTTCAGGGTTTCGATCGACAAAGCGCGTTCTACTGGCGGATCGGAGAGGAATGATGTTGGGTCAAACTCGTTTTCGCCTCCTCCTTCGGAAAGATTTTCCTCCGGGGCTTGAGGGGCATCGTTTTCGCTGTTGGTTGTTCCCGGTTCGTTTTTGCTGAAGCTAACAGTCAGAATGTTACGCAAGTCTAGCCGTTTTTTGATGTCGGTTTTTTTGACTTTGCTGGGCAAATTTTCGGCTGCTTTGATGACTGCGGCGGGGAACGATCGCGGCAAGTCGTGTTTGCAGCATACGATGTCGAGGTCGTCTGCGGCTTCGGCGTCGGAACCGAGTACCTGTACTACTTTGCCGACTGGGCGATGGGTGCCGAGGGGGTAGCGTTTGACTTCGACGTGTACTAAATGGTCGATCGCCTCTTGGAGATTTGTGCCATTTGCGAGCAAGTCTAGTTCAAACAACAGGCGATCGTCCAGGGGGATTGCTCTGTAGCTGACGCGGCCGGTGGGGGTGGCGGTTTGCTTGACTCGCGCGAGTACCGAGGGGTTGGCGCGTTCGAGGATGAGCATGACTTCGCCTTCGGGCGATCGGCGGCGGCTACCTTCTTTGATGATTTTGACTAAGACTCGATCGCCATTCCAAGCTGTCGAGAGGTGACTTTCTCGCACGTAAACGTCTTCTGAGCCTTCGGCGTCTTGAATTGCAAAGCAAAATCCTTTGCTCGAACAGCGCAGTTTTGCTTCTACTACGTCGTCTTCAGCTACTCGGCGATAGCGGCCTTTGTCTTTGACTAATATGCCAATTTTCTCTAGAGCTTCTAATGCGATTTGAAGTTTGAGTTGACTGGTGGCGTCGTTGCAATCGAGTTTTTTCTCCAATGCTTTAGGAGCCACTAATTTGTCTTCTGTAAAATTTGCCAGCAGTGCAGCGATAGAAAATTCCATGTAGCGATCGATCCTCTTGTTTCCATCTAATTTTGGCGAAATCAGCCGCACCCCCTCGGGCCCTCGTAAGTGCCTGCTTCCCAACAAATGCGCGGGTTGATAGGTGGAGACGCGAGCACAGCCACCTTGTTTCATCGCGAGGTTTTTTTGAGATTCTCTCCCGACACCGGCTTGGTGCTAATTTGTCTGCTGTCTGTCTTGAACTGACTGCTGACGGTGCAGACAAATGTCCCGCACGCTATTCCCCAAGACAATTTTTTAGCGTTGGTTTGTTTGCTTTTAGGTCAGCAGCGCCGAGCACTTCGCGAATTAGAAAGCCCCTGTCGGTTCTTAAAAGATGGCTCGATACTGAAAGCAACGGCTTGAGTCGAGGATGAGCCGATGGAGGGATGGAGAGGGAGAAAATGTGCATTTCTGCCTTCTGCCTTGTTTCCTTCTGCCTTGTTCCTTCTTCCTTTTGAAGTGCCTCTTGCCTCTTGCTTTAGCAAAGAACTTACCGGATCAAGGCAAAATTGCTAGTAGCTCGCTGCTGCGATGCCCCTGTTTTTTGCAAGCGCTCTGCCCTTGCGGACAGAGGTGCAACGAGCGGGTCGGGAGCAATCTGTGCTGTAGAAAGTGCAAGGTACACAAAACCGGAGACTTTTACTACTTTTGCCTAATTGCTGTGTCATCTCCTATAGGTAGAAATGACGCCCGATGCTTGTTAGCTTAACCCGCCGTATGTGGGATGGGGTTTAGTGGGTTCTAAAGTTGCGCGGTGGACTGACCTTTAATTTATTGTATCTTGAATATGTGCTTTCAGAAAATTGTTTTCTCTAGGCTGTACTAAACTTAAGTCATAAGCCCCTTCTGGTTTCGGGGTCAAAAAATTATGTTTGCTGAATTTCGCGCCCTTTATCCCGCTGGACAGTTAATCTGTGAGTTGCTGACTGTTCATCACGGTAAGTTTGTTGTTCGCTGTCTGGTTCAGGTTGACGGCAAAACTCTTGCTACGGCTATGTCGGCTGCTGAGTCTGTTGAGGATGCTGAAGACCGCGCCCGGTTGCGATCGATCGCTATCCTTGGATTTGCTCAGCCCGCAAGTGCGATCGCGAGTGTTGATCCGGCTCCGGTTGCTCCGGTTGCTCCGGTTGCTGCTGTTCCCCCGGTTGCTCCGGTTGCTGCTGTTCCCCCGGTTGCTTCGGTTGCTGCTGTTCCCCCTCCCCCTCCTCCTGCTGCTGTTCCGGTTCCTATTGGGCCGACAAGTGTTCCTCTTCCGGTTCTAGAAATGCCTGTTGCTGACAAATTGCCTGAAACACATCAAAGCAATTTTGTCAATAGTGAAGCGAAATTAAATGAAGAGCCGATCGCACCTGTACCGGAACCGCTGCCGCCAACGGTCGATCGGACGGAGGTTCCTGGATTTGTACCGAAGCAGTTAGACTCGGACGCTTGGCTTTCTTCCAGCTACGGCGAACCACTTCAGGAACTGGAGGTGCCGACTACTAGCCAAAGTGAACTGCTACAGGGTGCCGCCGAGGTCAGGGAATTGCAACCGATCGCAGTGGGAATTCCGAGCGATGCGATCGAGGATAATTCTGATACGATCGCCCAAATAGACGCAATCCTCAAACGCCTGCAATGGAAGAAAAAACAGGAAAGCGACTGTCTCGAACACAATTACGGCAAGTCGTCCCAGAGAGAGCTTTCTAGCGAACAGTTGGTGGACTTCTTAGAATATCTGGAAATCTACAGCAGAACTACTGAGGAAATCAAGCGGTTGAACTGGACTGCCAATCAAGGAAAAGATTATCTCAAACAAGGTTACGGCAAAGAAGCGCGCCATTTCTTAAATCAAGTAGAATTGCTCGACTTCCTGCAATATCTCGAATCTTTGCCTTAGTAATTCTGTAGGTTTCTAGGTGTGAGGTTTTTTTGGAAAAAGCTACATATAGCAGTTTTCAATTGTATGAAATACAGTAAGGACTTAACTCTGACGCCGTATCATGCGCCCCAGCATCTGTAATTCACTCTGAAAACTGCTATATGACTGTTAAAAGTTAAAAATCAAAAATGAAGAATATTTCCTCATTTTTGATTTTTAATTTTTTATTTAGGCGACAGCGGCGATCGGGCGGCTGGCGGAAGGACGGCGATCGATCACTTGATCGACTAATCCGTAGTCCTTGGCTTCTTCAGCGGACATGAAGAAATCCCGTTCGGTATCTTCTTCAATGCGGGAAAGCGGCTGACCGGTATGGTTGGCAAGATGTTCGTTCAGGCGGCGTTTGTGGTACAAAATCTCTTTGGCCTGAATTTCAATATCGGTTGCTTGTCCTTGAGCTCCGCCGAGAGGTTGGTGGATCATAATCCGGGAGTGAGGCAAACTCATCCGCTTGCCTTTAGCGCCGGCACTCAACAGAAAAGCGCCCATGCTGGCTGCCAAACCGAGACAAATAGTGCAAATGTCGGGGCGGATGTGGTTCATGGTGTCAAAAATGCCCATACCTGCTGTTACCGAACCCCCTGGGGAGTTGATATAGAGGTAAATATCTTTCTCCGGGTCTTCGGCGTCTAAAAATAGCAATTGGGCAACGATCAGGTTAGCCAAGTCAGAGTCAACCTGTTGGCCCAAGAAGACGATGCGATCGCGCAGTAGTCGCGAGTAGATGTCAAAGGCGCGTTCGCCGCGACCGGATTGTTCTATAACGGTTGGGATCATTGACGCCTGCCTATTACGTATCTTTTTTTAATTTTAGCGATTAGGGCTCAGTTATAGTTAGCGATCGGTGGCGTGCGATCGAGAAATCGGCAAAATCCTTTAGTTGGGCGGGGTTGGGGCGGTAATTTGTGGAAGTTGTGGCGGGTGTGCGATCGGATTTCCGATCATACGGGCGATCGATGTTGAGGAAGCGGACATCAATAAACGTTAAATGTTGTTATTTGGCGATCGTATCATTGCAAGAAGTGGGATCGCTCGATCGCCGTTGACACTAGG
>JARCMA010000603.1 GCA_030248405.1 Microcoleus sp. MP8IB2.171 | reverse complement strand
CTGAATAACGGCCAATCTTGCATCGCCGCTAAACGCTTTATTTTAGCAGAAGAGATTGCCGACGAATTCATCACAGGATTTGTCGAAAAATTCGAGCAATTAAAAGTAGGCGATCCGATGTTGCCAGAAACCGATATCGGCCCTTTAGCTACTCCCGCAATCCTCAAAGACTTGGACAATCAAGTGCAAACTTGCATCCAATCGGGAGCAAAACTTCTGACAGGTGGCCGCCCATTGTCAGAGAATGCCGGCAATTTCTACTTGCCAACTATTCTGGCAGATATTCCGCCCAAAGCCTCTGCCCGTCAAGAAGAATTTTTCGGGCCTGTAGCTTTAGTATTCCGAGTTGCAGGCATCGATGAGGCGATCGCCCTCGCAAACAGCACATCTTTTGGCTTGGGTGCGTCAGCTTGGACTACAGTAAACTCAGAGAGCGATCGCTTTATTTCCGAACTAGAGGCCGGCGCGGTATTCATCAACGGTTTAGTAAAATCCGACCCGAGATTACCCTTCGGCGGCATCAAACGCTCCGGTTACGGACGCGAATTGAGCATCCAAGGAATGCACGAATTTGTTAACATAAAAACAGTGTGGGTGAAATAAGCTCCCACTCTATCAACCGATCGCACAAATCTACATAATTCTGCGTTTATCTGCGTTTACCTGCGGTTAAAAATCCCCATTTAGTATTTTTGCGATCGGTTGAAAAAGACAAAAAAAAACCATTAACCGAGGAGAGAAACGGAAATGAACACAGCTCAACTATTGGTAAAATGTTTAGAAAATGAAGGCGTCGAATACGTCTTCGGACTTCCAGGAGAAGAAAATTTAGAAGTTCTAGAAGCCCTGAGAAACTCTTCAATTAAATTTATTACTACTCGCCACGAACAAGGCGCCGCTTTCATGGCAGACGTTTACGGTCGTCTCACCGGCAAAGCCGGCGTTTGCTTGTCCACCTTGGGCCCTGGCGCAACTAACTTAATGACAGGAGTTGCTGACGCCAACTTAGACGGCGCTCCTTTAATAGCAATTACCGGACAAGTCGGCACAGACAGAATGCACATAGAATCGCACCAATATTTAGATTTGGTTGCCATGTTTGCGCCAGTTACTAAGTGGAATGCTCAAATTGTTCGCCCCAGCACGACGGCAGAAATCGTCCGCAAAGCCTTTAAAGTAGCTCAAAGTGAAAAGCCGGGAGCAGTTCACATTGACTTACCTGAAAACATCGCAGCAATGCCTGCTGAAGGAATGCCGCTCACCAAAGACAACCGCGAAAAAACTTTTGGTGCTTACCAAAGCTTGAATAAAGCCGCTGTGGCAATTTCCAAGGCAAAAAGTCCTCTACTTTTAGTAGGAAACGGCGCGATCCGCGCTAATGGCAGCGATGCTTTGACACAATTTGCTACTCGATTGAATATTCCCGTAGCTAATACTTTCATGGGCAAAGGTGTAATTCCTTACACTCATCCTTTGGCACTGTGGACGACGGGATTGCAAAAACGGGATTATATTAGTTGTGCTTTTGAAGAAACGGATTTAGTGATTGCTGTTGGCTACGATTTGATTGAATATTCCCCGAAGAAGTGGAATCCAGAAGGAAAAATTCCGATTATTCACATTGGATCTTTGCCAGCAGAAATTGACAGCAGTTATATTCCTATTATAGAAGTTGTGGGGGATATTTCTGATTCTCTCAATGAAATTTTGCAGCGTGCCGATCGCATGGAGAAAATAGACCCTTTTGCTAAGCAATTGCGGGCGGATATTCGCGCTGGGTACGAACAATATGCAGCGGATGATGATTTCCCGATCAAGCCGCAAAAACTGATTTACGATTTGCGACAAGTCATGGGCCCGGAAGATATTGTCATATCTGATGTGGGAGCTCACAAAATGTGGATCGCGCGGCACTATCATTGCGATCGCCCGAATACCTGTTTGATTTCCAACGGATTTGCGGCGATGGGAATTGCGATTCCGGGTGCGGTAGCTGCAAAACTCGTTTATCCCGATCGCAAAGTAGTAGCAGCCACCGGCGACGGCGGTTTTATGATGAACTGTCAAGAGTTAGAAACTGCTTTGCGAGTCGGTACTAATTTTGTGACGCTGATCTTTAATGACGGCGGTTACGGGTTAATTGAATGGAAGCAGCAAGATTATTTTGGTCATTCCGATTTCGTCAAATTTGGCAATCCAGATTTTGTGAAATTTGCCGAAAGTATGGGTTTAAAAGGCTATCGTGTGGAAGCTGCAACCGATTTAATTCCGATTCTGAAAGAAGCCCTGGCTCAAGATGTCCCTTGCGTGATTGACTGTCCGGTAGACTACCGGGAAAATGCGCGTTTCAGTCAATTATCTGGGGATATGAGTTGCAATTTGTAAGAGTAGCCCGCAATCAGGAAACGGCAGTGCCGTTTCCTGCATCGCCGTGTTGTTGATGGTTATATCCGATCGCACGATCGCGCTTTTTGACAAGTTGGGACGTAAGGGCGATCGCATGATTTAATCATACTTGTATGCTCAGTAATTAATTAGTTAATGAGTGGAATTAATCGCCAAATCACTCTTGACAGCAGGCACATTGCTAAACACTTGCCAGACACGCCACCAATGAGAAGACTGCTTAATAAAGGACGTGCTGCTCATATTTTTAACGATGAGGCTACTATGAATCAGGTAGCTCAAGCCATAATAGAAGATGGAGAATTTAGAGGTACGATTCGGGGCTACGATCGTTATGGTATGTTTTTTGCTGAATCAATTGGTTATAGAGTTGACCCGGATGGTAGCCGTCTTTTACTTTACTACGGAGAGATAAAAGTTGATGCAGAAAACCGATACCACGTTACGCCTCGAAGTCGATTTAGTGAAGAATAACTGGGAATTTACAGAAGTATGGATCGATCCAAATCTTTCACCGCCTTATCTGCTTTTGTTACTCAGTGACGCTGAGGGAAATTGTCGGATATACGATCCGGCTGAGGGTTATAAAGTTGTGTTTTCTAGTCAGAGTTATGATGAAGCGCAGTATTGGCTTTTAGAGGATGAGTATGAACCCGTAGAAGGGCGGCTGAGAGTGTCAGAGTTAGTTTGAATAATTCATGTTTAAGGTGCGAGCGCGCTTTTTGACAAGTTGGGACGTAAGGGCGATCGCGCTTTTTCAGCTTCAAGTATTCGGATTAGCTGTTGCCTTCGTGATGTACTGGATAATCAGGTCAAAATCCTTACGGATTTCTGCCAATTGTTTTACCCAAGTATTAGAAGCATAAATCACTTCTTCTTCCTTCTGGCGAGCGACTGAAATTTGCTTCTCAATCTCTCCGTAGAGTTTTGTTTCCACTTGTCGGAGTTGTGATATCAAATCCGGTAGCATCGGAATTAATATTACCCACTGCCAGGACACGGCGCCGTGCCTATTAGTGTCAACTTAAGCTTTTAGTCTGCCAGTCCTCCCCCTCACCAGGTAGTCCGCCAGGGAATGAATTCCCTGTCTCATCGCGAAAGTCCTCTCAAAGAGGACTGAAGAACTCATTAGTCCTCATAGCAAGGACTTTCGCTTTGAGGAAGGGGTTTCAACAAGAGCCGGACTATGGGTTATCAAAAATTTGGGTTTTAAACCCTGTCCTTCTAGGACGGCTTTAATTTCTTAAAACTTCTTTCAAAAAGTCCGGTAATTTCCGATATTTGTGGCATACTACAAAAGTCGAGGTTGAATTCCTTTGCCATCGTGAAACGGGACATGAGACACACTTTTAGGCATAAATTGGGGGACACAGAGCAGCGAAAACTCTTTAAACAGCTAGGGGCTGAATTCAGTAAGCCTTAAACCAGTCAAAACAAACTATTTTTAGGATTGTTAAGTAGGGTAGGGCATACCCAAACTCTAGATAAATATTCTAGTACGCTTTTGGAGACAGACCCGCTGGGGTGGCTGCGAATCAGGCTCGTTAATTGGTAGGATTCTACGGTTAAAAGGTCGGAGTATTGCCTTTCATGACGCAACACTTAAAGGTTAGTCGCTGAATTAAGAATCCCCGCACCTTGATAGTCGGGGAGTGTCAAACCTTAGACTTCTTGCAAAAGTCCTTTTAAGCCAATACGGTTCACTTAAGACAGATCCCCCCCTAACCCCCCTTAAAAAGGGGGGACAAGAATGCCCTCAAAGTCCCCCTTCTTAAGGGGGATTTAGGGGGGTCTCCGGGGCATAAATATGTTAAGTGAACCGTATTGCCTTTTAAGCAAATTTTCGGACGGGTTCTCCGGCCCATCCCACAACAGAAAAAACTTTTTGTGGGATGGGCCGGAGAGCCCGTCCCAGCTATTTTTGCAAGAGGTCTAATGTTGACTGCCTGTCAGGGTGGGTGTGCCGTACTTAGTGTGCTAATTTTTATTAAAAGATATTGCCCCAAATCCTTGCATGGCAAGATTATTTAGCAATATTTAACTTAAATTGATGCGTTTTTTCAGTCAATTAAGACGTAGTTTAGTGTGTGGCTACTTAAACTAATATTTGAGCATACTAAGTATGTAGGGAAGACCAGTTTTTGGCTACTTAAGCTAATATTTAATCACACTAGGTACGAAAGAGCATATTTTTTGATTGTTTAGCGACACGCAACACTTCTGTCTAAAATATCATCACTTCAAACCCAATAATAAGGCGATTCCGCCGATCGCACCAACTACCCCCAAAACAGCCCGAATGCTCACTTTTTCGCCCGCCAGCACCGCTAAAGGCAGTATAAATAGGGGACTGGTAGAACTGAGTGTTTGAGCGATTGCTGCGGGTGCATATTTCAGCGAAGTCTGTTGCAAAAAAATTCCGAGATAGGTTCCTAAAAAAGCTGCTAGAATTATTGCACCTAATAGTTTTGGCGCTTTTAATTGTTTGAAATTGTCAAGGTTTGTTGGCTTAAAAAAGCACAGCATGACTGCCATACCACCGCTCAAACGCAATACCGCCGTCCACAGAGGATCGATATCTATTTGAGTGAAGGCGGCGCGGGATAAAACTGCTCCGGCGGCATGGCTTGTTTGTCCTAATAAACTAATACCTAATCCCTGCCAAAGATGTTTTGATGATAAGGTTGTTTCGGCTGTTCGTTCGGCAATTACCCACGCTACGCCGCAGATTGTTAAAAGAATGCCAGTACAAGCAATGGGCGATAACTTTTCTTGCAAAAATATTAACCCCAATAAAGCTGTTAAAGGGGGAGATAGGGTTTCTAAAAGCAGCGTTCGCCTCGCGCCTAAATATTTTAATACGATAAAGAAAGCGGTGTCTCCGATGCCAATTCCTAGGCCGCCGCTAATCAGCAGCATTGCTAAAATATTAGGGTTGATTGTGGGTAAGGGTTTGCCTAAAATTAGTACAGTGGCAAGAAGCATGAAAAGGGCGATCGCGCCTTTGAGCAAGTTTAGCACCACTGCGGGGATTTGCTGTCCTACTCGCTGCCAGATTGTGGAAGATAGAGCCCAGACAAATGCAGCGCCTAAAGCGGCTAATTCACCCATAAAATCTGTTGACTGTTGACTGTTGACTGTTGACTGTTGTTACCAATTCCCCATGCCCGATTCCCCATGCCATATAAATTAGGGTTCCCGGTGGCCTACCTGGAACCCTAGATTTATTAAGCTTTTTAGCAGTGGGCGGTGAACATAAATCAATACCATCATGTCCGAATAGAGGAACGAAGCAATTCGCTTGTGGTTTGGGATTGCTTCGTTCCTTTCTTCGGACACCCAATATATATGTCTACCTACTGATTAACGTTGTGGTAATTGCGGAGATTGCGTAGGTTGAAATTGTGAGCGCATATCTGTTCTTACCCAAGAAGCAAAACGATCAGGACGAACGCATTCAGCATTATCTAATTCGTCTTTGAGTTTATTGGCGAAAGATTCAAACATTTCCACTAAAGCCTGACGATCTGTTAAGCAACCTTGGAGAGCAATAAGTTGTTCCAGCGTCCAGTTATACAGTTGAGTGTCCCCTTGTTCAATGCGTAAATAGAACTGATTCTCAAACTGTGCAAGATTAGAGTAGAAGTTCTCAACTTCTGACTTAATCAAGTGCATATCCAGGTAGAATTGTTGCTGTCTCAATTCTGCAAAAATCGTATTTTTGAGGTTCTGCGTGAAGTTTTGGTTCAGCTCATTTTTGACGATACTAGAGACATCATTACGGAAGTTGAGAATCTTGTTATCCAAGCTAACATTAATGCGATTGTCAAGATCGTTGACAATATTATTAGTCACTAACTGCACGTTGCTAGTGCTAGATTGATTAACAACCGTATTGATGCGTTCATCAATGTTAGATTCCATCTGCTGAATGACCAGGTTTTTAATGTTTTGGCTTTGGTCAGCAATTTTGAGATTAACTACCGCATTAATCCGCTGATCCATGTCGTGTTGAATTTGCTGAACAATTTGAGTGTTAATATCTTGAGAGAGATTAGACACTTTGAGGTTCACTACATTATCGATGCGTTGATCGATGTAAGTTTGCATTTGCTGAATCACCAGATTCTTCACATTCTGGGTTTGATCAGAAATCTTGATGCTCACTACATTCTCAACACGCTGATCAATAGTATGTTGGAGTTGCTGAATTACCTGATTAGTGATCTCTTGAGATTGATTCGCGATTTGGACATTAACGGAGTTACTAATGCGCTGATCAATATCAGCCGACATTTGATTAATTACCTGGGTATTAATCTCCGTAGACTGATTGGCAATTTTGATGTTAACTACATTCTCAATCCGTTGCTCAAGTTCAGTTTGCATTTGCTGAACTACCAGGTTCTTAACTTCTTGAGTCTGATTAGACACTTTGAGATTAACGACGGACTCAACACGCTCATTGAGTTCGGTTTGCATTTGTTGCAGCACTAAGTTTTTAATCTCTTGGGTTTGTTCAGAGATTCTTAAATTCACCTGCTCACTAACAATGCGGGGGATTCGGGAAATAAATAAGTCGTTGAGATTTTTGTTGAAGTGCCCCGACCAATTATGGAAATTCTGATTAAAACTAACTTCCATTTGTTGGGTAACAGTCTTAAGCATAAACTCCAGCCGTGCTACCTTCATCCCTAAGTCTTTAGCTTGAGTTTGATAGCCTTTAAGCAGCCATTTTTCCAAATTGTCCCAATAAGCTTCTTTTTTCTCGTTCGGGTCACCTGTTACTGTGATGGAAGTATTGATTTGGGCTGCCATTTGCTGCCACATTTCTTCCATCTGAGCTTGGTCAAAACTGAAGTTAGGTCCACTGCTAATAGTGATATTTTCAGTCCCCGAGCTAGTTGTACCACCAGTGGTAACTGGTATACCACCAGAGCTAGTTGCGCTACCAGTGGTAACTGCTGTACCACCAGAGCTAGTTGCGCTACCACTATCCACTACACTAACACTGCTTTCGCTGCTGCCCATACCAGCTTTTACTGGTGACTTTGCATATTCTTGGGCTACTTCTACATCACTGATGTTGTTGATTTCTAAAACAACTTGCCCTTGGTTATCTTCAATGTAGGTATCAAAAAAGAAGCCGGAGATGGTTGTTTTTTGTTTGACTTCAAAAATAACTTCATCTTTGAAGCCATTTAAGGAACACCAACTTTCGCTAAGTTCAATTCCTGTCAACTTGGAGATAAATTTTCCCCCTTGAATCAACAGTAACGCCCAAGGTTCTAATTGGAAATTTTTTGCTTCTGCTCCATAAGTGGCATTGCTTTCCCGAATCTTGACGCGATAGTTCCCTGCGGCTAACTCGATAGAATTAGCATTGGATTTTTTAAGATTTGAGAGAGAATTGCTATCAAGCGGATAGCAGTTTGTCTTGCTATCAACGGTTAAAGTTTTGGGATTCTGTTGATTGCCAGTGATTGAAACAGTGACTTGTCCTTGATTATCAGCACTATAGATATCAAAGAATAAAGCACAGACTACAGCTTTTTCTTTGATATCTAACTGCAATTTGTCGTTATAGCCGTTTAAAGTTGCCCAAGTTCCACCTGTCTCAACACCTGTCTTTGTGTTGACAAAGGTACTGCCATCAAGTCCATAAATCCAGAGAAAAACAAAAGGCTCACCGACGGTATCGGCACTATAACTGTAGCTACCACTCGTAATTTGGATATCAAAAGTTCCTTTGTCTAATGTCAGAGACTTAGCAACATTTTGTTGCAAGTTATTCATCTGATCGGTATTGATAAGGTAACAGTTTTCTTTGGTATCAATTGTTAACAGTTTCATAGTTTCCTCACGAGTTGTAGTAGTTGTTTGTGCCGCTTGTGTAGCTTCAGTGTTAACTTTTGGAGTGATAGTTGCGCTCACTTCTGCTGCTGGTTGATAAACCGCAATTCCTGCCCAACGACCGCTAGGCTTGGTTTGAGCCACTAATGTGCCTTTACCTGTCTGGGTATTAATGCGGATTAATTGACCGTCTTTTCCCAAGTTAAAAAATCTGCCCGTAACGCCATAAAGGACATTGCCAACAAATTCCATACTACCAATACCAGGAAATCCGGTATCACCAATCGTTTTAACTTCGCTAGTATCGAGATTGCATCTAGCAAGTAATTTCTTCTTTTGGTAACCAATTAATGTGATATATGCTATGCCATTGCTATCAAAGGCAACTTCACCACAGTTGTAGTCTTTATTAGCTATGGTAGCTACTGATGTACCTTTTCCTGTTTTGATATCAAGGGCAATCAGTTGTTTAGCTGTGCTGGCATAAAGGGTTTGACGTTCGGCATTATAAGCCAATCCGGCTGTAGCAAAGCCCGTATCCCCAATCACAATCGTATCGCCCGTTTTGATGTCAATTTTAACGAGCTGCGTTGTGCCGCCTTCTTGCTCAATGCCATAGAGTTGTGAATCAACAAAGGCAATATCATACACTTCTGTAATGATCTCACCGATGAATGTTGCTTTACCTGTGGCTAAATCAAGAGTATACAGTTTACTTAACTGATTCGAGACACAATCTTGGATATAAACTGTGCCTGGAACGATAGCTAAATCCACAGAAGGTATATTGCTTGCCTGATTACTCATCTTTTTCTGTTTTTATTACCTAAAAAAGCAGATGAAAGTAATAGTGCGGTTGCTCACCAGTTATTTCAACTGAATTTTGGAAAATACTCGGCTAGCAACGACAGCCACCAGCAAGGGCGAGATCAAGTGATGAGATATGCACTTGGAGCTAGTGGGCTACCAAGCACACAGTTCTTTATTAATACATCACTAGCTTTTCTAGTAGTGGGTGGGGAGAGAATCGAACTCTCATACCTTTCGGTGTCAGATTTTGAGTCTGATGCGTCTACCAATTTCGCCACCCGCCCTTTTTGGTTTCACCATCATACCACACAGATCGATTTCCTGCAAGCAAATATTCATAATCTTTTGAACTTGCCCAGCGATCGATCTGTCTGGCGCGCAATACTGGTACAGGATGGGACAACTGAGCCGTCTGAGCTTGTTTGAGTTGAGCATTTCTCCCAGTTGAGTGCTGCTCACAGAGTTCTTTATTAATACATCACCGAGTTTTCTAGTAATGGGCGGGGAGAGAATCGAACTCTCATACCTTTCGGTGTCAGATTTTGAGTCTGATGCGTCTACCAATTTCGCCACCCGCCCTTTTTGTTGGTTTCACCATCATAACACACCGATCGATTTTGCACAAGAGATTCATAATCTTTTGAACTTGCCCAGCGATCGATCTCTCTGGCGCGCAATACTGGTACAGGATGGGACAACTGAGCCGTCTGAGCTTGTTTGAGCATTTCTCCCAGTTGAGTGCTGCTGAGGTCGTCGTAGGCCCGCGCCTGCGCCAAAAACGCATCTACATTCAGTTTCGGAGCTAAAGTCGGCGAACCTCCGGCCAGTTTCATCAACAGTGATGCTACCACTTTTGGGTCTTGAGTGGCGAGCAAGGCGGCGCGATCGCACGTAAATTCCGCACACCGCAGCCATTCCAACATTTGCGCCTGCAAACCCTGGGCGAGTATGGTTCCCACAGGCGAAAATTGACCTGCGGCCAACACAATTAAATTAGCCAGAGTCAGGTAAACTCCGTGCTCGCACTTCAAATGCCCCAACTCGTGAGCGATTACTGCCTTAACTTCCTCATCTGTGAGCAAATCAATCAGCGAAGTGTGCATCACCACAAACGGCTGTTTTCCCCGCATCGCAAAGGTGTAAGCATTCGGCATCGGATGCTGGCGGACATAAAGCTGCGGCGGTTCCAAATCAAGTGTTTTGCAGGCATCCAACAGCAATTGATGCAGGTGGGGCAGTTGATTTTCGCCGACTTGGACGCTGGAAGCCAGATTTTCGAGCATGAAAAACTGTTCGCCCAGTTGTCCCAGCAACTGCCGCACCATCAAATCCAGGCCGGGCAGTTGTTTGAGAGTGTTGGTGGCTTCCAAGTCTAGCGGGTGGCGAAACTGGTCTGCTTTTAAACCGATGAGCGGTATGTTCGACATTTTAATCCTGAGTTAACCGTCAACAGTTAACCGTCAACAGTTAACCGTCAACTGTCAACTGTCAACTGTCAACTGACTAATTAACAGTTTAAACCCGATCGCACGGGATTGACAGGAGCCTCAGCAGTCGCCGGGTCTGTGCCCTCTTTGACACGCCGCAAGTTAGCTCCTAATTTTTGCAGTTTCACCTCTAACTGCTCGTAGCCACGGTCTAAGTGCTGCAAGCTGCTGATGGTGGTGACACCATCGGCTGCAAGTCCCGCTAACACTAACGCCGCCGAAGCCCGCAAATCTGTTGCCACGACAGGCGCACCCGACAGTCGCGACACTCCGCGCACAATCGCTACATTGCCTTTAAGGCGAATGTCTGCGCCCATGCGGTTGAGTTCTGCTACGTGGCGCAAGCGATTCTCAAACACGGTTTCTTTGATTAAGCTGTCGCCTTCACTCAGCGTCAGCAAAGCCATAAACTGAGCTTGCATATCTGTGGGGAAACCGGGATAAGGCAGAGTTTCGATGTCTGTGGCCGAGTGAGTTTGGCCGGGAACTATCCGCAAAATGTCGGGGGATTCTGCAATAATTTTCGCCCCAATTGTCTGCAATTTGGCAATAACTGCGGTCAGGTGGTCGGGAATTACCGGCGACAAACTGATTTCGGAGTGAGTGATGGCTCCTGCTACTAAAAATGTTCCGGCTTCGATGCGATCGGGAATAATTGAATAGTCTACCGCGTGCAGCTTGGGAACTCCCGAAATGACGATCGTATTAGTGCCAGCGCCTTGAATTTTTGCTCCCATGGCGAGGCAGAAATTCGCCAAATCAGCGACTTCCGGCTCTTGAGCCGCATTTTCAATCACGGTTTCTCCTTCCGCCAGAGTTGCCGCCATCATTAAAGTTTCAGTTGCGCCGACGCTGGGGTAGTCCAAATAAATTTTGGCTCCTTTCAGGCGGCGGTTCGGCCCTTTGACGTAAGCGTGAACGGTGCCGTGGTCGATGTGGACTTCGGCACCCAGGGCTTGCAGACCGCGAACGTGGAGTTCAACGGGTCGGGCGCCGATGGCGCACCCACCGGGCAAGGGCACTTTGGCAAATCCCAAACGCGCTAGCAGTGGGCCGATGATGAAGAAGCTCGCCCGCAGTTGGCTGACTAATTCGTAGGGGGCTTGAGCGTCTATGAGGTTGCTGGCGTTGATGTCTAAAACGTCGCCGTTCTGCTGTAATTTTACTCCTACAGCCGAGAGAATTTGCCCCATGCGGGCGACATCGACTAGACCGGGAACGTTGCGGAGACGGCAATCCTCTGGGCATAGCAGGGCTCCTGCCATGACTACTAAGGCCGAGTTTTTGGCGCCGCTGATTTTAACGTGTCCTTTAAGGGGCTGGCGACCCCAAATCTGCAATACTTGTTGGTCGCTTTCAGGTGAATCTGGCAGGTTAGATGAGTTCTGAGCTGGTGTAATGGGTTTGCCCTCCATAATGCGCTTCGTTACTTTATACATTATTAATTTTGGTTCGATTTTACCGGAAAGTTTTTATATGTCTAGGGGTAACATTAGGAATTCTGGGAATTATATTTGCTAGCATTGAGTCTGGGCAAGGTTTTCAGGTTTAATCGCACAAATTATGTCGATCGAGTCTCATGGAGTTATCTGTATCAAAATTTACGTTCATTTGTAGCGATCGCTCGGATCACAGATATTGTACCTTTGTCAATGAACTTTTTAAGTAAAAGCCGGCTGGGTTGTTGACAAAGGTGTAAGATATCGGTTCGATCGACAATGCCGGAAATTTCATAAGTTGTCGATCGCCCCAATGCCTGTGCTACCCTGTGACAACACCCTAGAGCCAAAGCTACTCCTAGCACATGGTTCACATTAAGCGGATCGAACTAACTAACTTTAAATCTTTTGGCGGCACAACGTCCATTCCCGTGCTGCCCGGTTTTACTGTGGTTTCCGGGCCCAACGGTTCAGGGAAGTCCAACATCCTCGACGCTTTGCTGTTTTGTCTCGGACTTTCGACTTCTAAGGGAATGCGGGCTGAACGTTTGCCGGACTTGGTGAACACCGCCCAAAATAAGCGCGGTACGATCGAAGCTAGCGTGACTGCTACCTTTGCACTGGAAGATGTGGGCGACGAATGGTTCACCCAGGATGAAGATGAGGATGAGGATGAGGAAGAAAAGGCAGCGGATGATTTGTCTGTTGAAGCAGAAGATGTAGAAGCGGTCGAAATTCCAGAAACTCAAGACAATAACGGACAATCATCTACTACCAATCCAAAATTAGAAGAGTTATCTGCTGAAGAAGTCGAAGAAATAGCAATTGCCACAACTCAAGACAACAACGGACAACTACTCGCTACCAATCAAAAATCGAAAATTAAAGATCAAAAACCGGACGAGTGGAGTGTGACACGCAAACTCCGAGTCACTCGTCAAGGAACTTACACGTCAACTTATTACATTAATGGCGCACCTTGCACACTAACTCAACTGCACGAACAACTTAACCGTTTGCGAATTTATCCCGAAGGTTATAACGTTGTTTTGCAAGGAGACGTTACCAGCATTATTTCGATGAATGCTAAGGAACGTCGAGAAATCATTGATGAATTGGCAGGAGTGGCTCAATTCGATCGCAAAATCTCTCTCGCAAGGCAGAAGTTGGATGAAGTTAAGGAAGTGGAAGAACGCAGCGGGATTGTCGAAAAAGAACTGATTTCTCAGCGCGATAGACTCGCATCTGATCGCACAAAAGCCGAAAAGTATCAAAAATTGCGGGCGGAATTCCAAGAAAAATCGCAGTGGGAAATTGTGCTCAAGTTCCGTCAGTTGCAAAAGCAAGAATGGAAACTGCGCGAACAAATCGAATCGGGCGATCGCAATTCTACCTCTCTCACCGAACAACTGCAAGCAATTAGCACCCAAATTCAAGCCTCAACCGCCGAACTTGACGCGCTGAATGCCCGCGTTAAAGCTTTGGGCGAGTCGGAATTGTTGGCTTTGCAAGCGACGATTGCGACTCAGGAAGCGGAACGGCGACAACTCCAAAACCGCAAACAGGATTTGGAAACAACTGCTGGACAAATGGCGGCAAACATAGCACAAACTGAGCAAGAAGTTCGACAATTTCGGCAAAGTTTGGAGCAAATTGAGATTGAAATATCCTATGTTATGTCTCAAATAGGCACTTTTCAGGAACAGCGAGATGAAGCGCGCGAAAATTTAGATCAGAGTCGGGAAGTTGCAAATGCGATCGCCTCGACGGCCGAAGTTTGGGTACAGCAGCAAACGGAACTGCACCGCCAAATCGAAACAATTCAACAAACTTTGGAACCGCAGCGCACAGAACAAGCTACCATTGGCGAAAGAGTCGATCGCCTCCAGAGTCAAATTCAAGAACAAAACCAATCGCTGCAAGGATTGGAAGAGGAAATTGCCGGGAAAAAAGTTCAGCAATCTCGCCTTGGGGAAACCAAAGGCATCGCTGCTTTGCAAGTAGAATCGCTGAATCAGATTTTAGTCGAATCCGAACAAGAATTGCAACTGCAACAGGAAACTCAAACTCGTTTGTTGGAAGAACAACGCGAAAGACAGCGCAAGTTAGATAAGCTAGAAGTGCAGTTTCAAGCACTCCAAGAAGCCACTGGCACGTTTACTGCAAAAATTGTCGCGCAAAGCGGAATTGGCGGAGTTTGTGGCTTGGTGGCTCAACTGGGCAGGGTGGATCCACGTTTTCAGTTGGCGCTGGAAATTGCAGCGGGCGGGCGGATGGGAAATATGGTGGTGGAAAATGACAGTGTGGGGGCTGCTGCGATCGAATTGTTGAAGCAAAAACGGGCGGGAAGGATGACGTTTTTGCCTTTGAATAAGATTAGGGGCGGCAGGTATTCGGTGAATGAAAATTTGCGGCGGGCGGCGGGTTTTGTGGATGCGGCTGTGAATTTGATTGATTGCGATGCGCGCTATCAGGAGATTTTTGCTTACGTTTTTGGCAGTACGGTTGTGTTTAGCAATCTTAGTGATGCCCGCCGCTATTTGGGACAGTACCGGATTGTCACTTTGGATGGGGAAATTTTGGAAACCAGCGGGGCGATGACTGGGGGAAGTTCTACTAATAGGTCAACTTTGCATTTTGGCACGGTTGATGCTAGTGAGGCTGCGGATGAAGCGCGGACAATCGCTTCTCTGCAAGAACGTCTTGAGGAAATTGAGCGGATTTTGGAACGGTGCAAAATTGCGATCGATCGCGCGTCTGTTGCTGTCAAAACTCGCAGCCAAGAATTGATGGAGGCGAAGCAGAATTTGCGCGAACATCAGTTACGCTTGG
>JARCMA010000083.1 GCA_030248405.1 Microcoleus sp. MP8IB2.171 | reverse complement strand
TGGGACAGTGAATTACAGGAATCGGAGCGCCCCAATAACGCTGTCTAGAAATTAGCCAATCTCTCAAACGATATTGCACTCGCGCTTTTCCACAACCTGCATTTTCGGCATGGTGAATAATCGCTGCTTTGCCTTTTATTGAATCCATGCCGTTGAAGCTTTCGGAATTAATCATAATTCCTGGTTCGGTGTAAGCTTCGGTCAGCGGAACTTCATCATCTGCGACAATTACTACTTTAATTGGCAGTTGATATTGATTGGCAAATTTGAAATCTCGCGTGTCGTGGGCTGGTACTCCCATAACTGCGCCGGTGCCGTATTCGTACAGCACATAATCGGCAATCCAAATGGGAATTTCTTCGCTGTTGAAAGGATTGATTGCTTTGCCGCCTGTGGGGATGCCGCGCTTTGGTTTGTCTTCGGCTGTGCGATCGATCTCGCTTTGGGCGGCGACTTCTTTAACAAAGGTTTCGACGGCTGCTTTTCTGTCTGGTGTAGTAACGCGATTAGTTAATGGATGTTCCGGCGCTAAAACAAGGTAACTAACGCCGTAAACTGTATCGGGACGTGTGGTGAAAACGGCGATTTTTTCATCCATTCCGACAATCGGAAATTCTAAGTAAGCGCCGACTGATTTGCCGATCCAGTTGGCTTGCATTAATTTGACTCTTTCTGGCCAATTTGGCAATTTGTCTAAGTCGTTTAATAACTGTTCAGCGTAATCGGTAATTTTGAGGAACCACTGCCGCAATAATTTGCGCTCGACTTTGGCACCGGAACGCCAGGAACGACCTTCGTTATCTACTTGTTCGTTTGCTAAGACTGTTTGGTCGATGGGGTCCCAATTAACTGCGGCTTCTTTTTGATAAGCTAATCCTGCTTCTAAAAATTGCAAGAAAATCCATTGAGTCCACCGATAATAATCAGGAGAACAAGTTGTAACTTCTTTTGTCCAGTCGAAAGAAATACCCAGACGGCGAAATAAGCCTTTCATTTGGGCAATGTTTTGATAAGTCCATTGTGCGGGGGGAATTCCTCGCTCGATGGCGGCATTTTCTGCGGGCAAACCAAAAGCGTCCCATCCCATCGGATTGAGTACGCGATAGCCTTGCATCCGCTTGAGTCTGGCAATTACATCGATGATTGTGTAGTTGCGGACGTGTCCCATGTGCAGGTTTCCCGATGGATAGGGGAACATGGATAAGGCATAAAATTTAGGCTTTTGGGTATCTTCTGGCATCTGGTCTAAGTTTTGCTCAGCCCATGTCTGCTGCCATTTTTCTTCTATGGATTGGGGGTTATATCTGGAATCCACAACAATTGCTCCGTGTAGGATTTACTAATGTTTGCTTGAACATTTTGGCACATTCAAGGGGCTTCGATTCGGATTTTTCTGAGCTCCAAGGATTTTGGCTCAAATATATGTATTATATATTGTAGTATAGGTAATTTGAGCTGGGGGCGATCGACCAAATCTCTCCGTTCGCCCTGAAAAAAGTAAATAACTGCAATCCGCAGCAACCCGATTTCTTTAAAAAACCGGGTTTCTACTCGTTGTTTGGGCTTAGATGCTATCTGGGTCGATGTTCAATTCGCGCAATTTGGCGGCTAAACGTTCGGCCCGCTGCGAGGCTTGTTCGGCACGTTCTCGCTCTAGTAGTCGCTCTGCATTTATTTCGGAAGGGGAAAGAAACTTTTCTCCATCAGGTTTATAAATTTCTAACCCTGATTCTGGCAACTCAAACCGCACTCCCAGTCTCGGGCTTATCCATCCCTCCATCGGTTCAATTGGTTCTAAGGTTCCTTCAATTCTTTGCCAACCTTCCAACTCATTTATTTCGGGGTCGTAAAGGTAATATTCCTCAACTCCATAGCGATTGTAAAATGAAAGTTTTTTGTGCATTTTTGTGTTGCTGTCGTTGTGGGAGCGAATCTCAAAGACGACTTGGGGAGGGATATTATCTTCGCCAAATTGTAGGTAGGAACGGCGATCGCCTTTTGGTCTACCAAATATTACCATCGTATCTGGTGCTTGAGAAATGTCATTTCTTCTCTCAACCGGATACCAGAGTAAATCGGCTGCTACAAACACGTTGGGGTCATCTTGAAACAGCGATTCGCAACCTTCTTTGATGGTGACAATTAATTTGTATTGAATTGTACTTTCTGCCATTGGTTGACCGTCGCTGGATGGATAAATGATTTCTTCGGTTGTGACTTGCATTGTGGTTGTCTCCGAGTAGTATTTATGCTTGATTATACTATTATTTGAAGTAGGTATATCGGGTCAGAATGCGGCAGTGCTATTTGCCTGACAAGAATATTCACAATAGCGAACAGCGGCGCTTTAAAGCTGCTTGCAAAAGAGTGTTGTACTGTTTTTCCTTAACAGTATAAGCTCCGAATCTTTCCAAGTGCGGATTGTTCATTTGAGCGTCGAACATCAGATAAGATCGATCGCGCAATCTCTCCACCAGCTTCACCATCGCCACCTTAGAACCCTCGGGAATTCGGTAAAACATCGACTCCCCAATAAACGCACCGCCGATCGACAATCCGAGAATACCGCCCGCCAATTCGTCCCCGCACCAAGTCTCAAAGCTGTAAGCCCAACCGGCCTCATACAAACCCCAGTAAATCTGCTTGAGCTCCTTAGAAATCCAAGTCGTTTCGCGATCGGCACAACCCTCAACCACCGCCCCAAAATCGCGGTTTACAGCCACTGAAAACCGATTTTGATTGAGTTGGCGACGCAGGGATTTCGGATAGGTAAATCTTTCATCTAGGGGAATCAGCGCCCGCTGCCGGCTCGAATACCACCCCAAACTTTCCTCGCCGTCATTTGCCATCAAGAAGTAGCCTTGTGCATATCCTTGTATAATTGTCGGTATATCATATTGCATATATTTATCAGTTGTCATTTGTCAGTTAACTTTTCAAAGTCAACATTAGCAATTAGGAATAATCATGTCTGAAACCATCGAACCTATTACCTTACCGCCCGCCAAAAACCCTGAGCAAGAAGGCCAATGGCTTCAACAAACGCTGCTGGCATGGCTAGACTCCGAGTTTATCCCAGAAGCAGCCAACCAGCAAATAGCTAAAAGGGCTGCCCAAATCTATGTCCGCCAGCGTATGGAAGGCGAAAATGACGTGGGCAGCCTCGTAATTGCGATCGTCACCGAAATGCAGGCCTATGATTTTTCTAAAAGCTTCTACGGCGAATTTGCGATCGCCAATGCCGTCAGCGACTTGTTACTCGAAAGTCTCGGCATCGATAAATGCTGTGGCCAGTGAAGCAAGAAGGAGGAAAATTTAACTCATAAGTCTGAAACAAAAATCAACCCCAAACCTAATCCTGCCGATTAATTGTGAGTTTTTTTCTTCTTCCTTCCTTCTTCCTTCCTTCTTCCTTCTTCCTTCTTTCTTCGTGCTACCAGCTAGACTTCACAACACCGGGCAAAAGACCTTCGTGAGCCATTTCTCGCATCATGTTGCGAGACAGTCCGAAGTCACGATAGTAACCTCTGGGCCGTCCAGTTGCCCAGCAGCGGTTCCGCAAGCGAGTCCGCGAACTGCTGCGGGGTAGTTGTTGTAGTTGGCGGTGAATCGCCATTTTGTCCATCTGATTGTTAGCTTGGTCAAACTGGTCTTTCAGGTCTTCCCGCTTGTCGGCGTACTTGTCTACGAGTCTCTGGCGCTTTTTCTCGCGCTCGACCATGCTCTTTTTAGCCATAATCTGTTGATATCCTTAGATAAATCACAATCTACTATTTTACTATATTTTGGTCATTTCGGATCGCTTTTATTTGAATTACTTTTTTTGTTAACAAGATTTTTAGCAACAGGCAAGATGCCTGTTCCACCATAACTCAACATTTTTAGCAACAGGCAAGATGCCTGTTCCACAATTATTCAACATTTGTGTGGTACAGGCATCTTGCCTGTACTTAACATTTGTGCAATACCTAACTATTAGCAGAAGGACACAAATCTGCAAGTTCGCAAATATTGCAAGCCGGATTTCTGGCATTACAAACCGCCCTGCCGTGATAAACTAACCGGATCGACCAATTTTCCCAATCCGGCTGCGGCAACAATATCATCAAATCCCGCTCGATCCTTGTAGGATCGGTATGTTCGGTCAATCCCAACCGCTGAGTCAAACGTTTGACGTGAGTGTCTACCGTCACACCCATATTAATACCAAAAGCGTGAGCGAGAACGACATTAGCTGTTTTGCGGGCAACTCCGGGCAATTCTAGCAGCAGTTCCATCCGCTGCGGCACTTGATTGTTAAATTTATTGACGATCGCCTGACAAGCACCTTTAATGTTTTTAGACTTATTGCGGTAGAAACCAGTCGATCGCACAAGACGTTCCAATTCTTCTAAATCAGCATTTGCCAAAGCCACCGCATCGGGAAAACGCTCAAACAAAGCCGGCGTTACCAAATTTACTCGCTCGTCCGTACACTGAGCCGAGAGAATCGTCGCCACCAGCAACTGCACGGGAGTTTCGTAGTTGAGAGTACAAGGAGCTTCTGGATAGAGGCGTTTGAGGCGAATCAGAATTTCTAGCGATCGTTGTTTTAAACTTAACTTTTTAGTCATTAGTCAGTAGTCATTAGTCATTAGTCATTAGTCAGTAGTCATTAGTCATTAGCCATTAGTTATTTACAAAATATTGGGGTCGATTCCCATTTCGCGGAGTCGAGCTTCTAAAGCTTCCGATCGCGATCGTTCTTGTTCCAGCAAAGTTTCTGCTTGTTCGGCTCTTTGGCGTTCTTGTTCGGCCCTTTGCTGTTCTTGTTCAGCTCTTAATTCTGCTTGCTCTCGCAGTTGAGCGAGTTCCACAAAACTTACAAATGGCGCTCCGTTTGGCCCGAATATTTGTAGTGCGGTTTCTGATAGTTGAAACCGCACTCCTAGTCGGGGACTTACCCAACCCTCCGCCGATTCTACAGCTTCTAATTCTTGGTCTCGACGCTGCCATATAGTTAAATCCACTTGTTCAGGGTTGTACAAGTAATATTCTTCCACGCCGTAGCGTTCGTAAAATTTGAATTTTTGAATCATCGGAGTTAGACGGTTTCCCGGCGACAAAATTTCAAACACGACTTGCGGCGGAATGTTATCTTCGTTCCACTGTTGGTATGAACCTCGATATCTTTTCGGTCTGCCAAAGGCTACCAGCACATCTGGTGCTTGAGCAAGTTTATTATTTCCTTCTACTGGATACCACAGTAAGTTACCCGCCACAAAAACATCAGCAACGCTCGCAAATAAAAGTTCTAAATTTTCTTTAATCCAGACGATTAATCGAAACTGTTCGGTATTATCTGACATGGGTTCTCCGTTGTCATCTGGGTAGACTATTTTTGATTTTTCCGGAGATTGCAGTTGTGTAATCATTGCTTTTTTTGCCAAATTTAAGGAGCGAATATTAGTCATTAGTCAAAAGTGCTGTAATGACTAATGACTGTTAATTTTTAACTGTTGACTAATCTTATTGGTTATTAGTGGCAACCAACAAATAACCAATAACTAATAATCAATAATCAATAATCAATAATCAATAATCAATAATCAATAATCAATAATCAATAATCAATAATCAATAACAACCAACTACTGACTACTGACTACTGACTACTGACTATTGTTGCCGAAGATTGCCCATCAAATCGAACCCAGCCAAATTAGCTGTATCCCGAATAATCAAGAAAATTCCCAAACCCAGCAACAACACCAAACCAGTCTGCATAACATTTTCCTGAATACGGTTCGGTAAAGGTTTACCCCGCAGTCCTTCGATTAACAAAAAAGCTAGCTGGCCGCCGTCCAAAGCAGGTAAAGGCAAGATATTAATCACAGCTAAATTGATGCTAATTAACACCGCATACTGAAACAAACTCGCAGCATCCGATCGCGCAATCCCTGCACCAATCGCCACAATCGCCACAGGCCCGGACAACTTGTCGGCAGTCTGGCTGAAATTGCTAAGTAACTGCCCGAAACCTTGAACCGTCAGCACCACAATCCGCTCAAATTCTTTGGCGGCCTTGCTAAACGCCTCTACAAATCCGGCCCTCTGCCGCACGACAGTGCCGTTAGAAGTTAGTTGCACGCCAATGCGACCTTTGCCGTCGGGCGACAGTTCAGGAGTTACTGTCACCACAAATTTTTGTTCTTGGCGCTGAATTTCCAACGCTAGGGGTTGGTTGGGATGATCTTGGATTGCTGTGACCAATAATTTGATTGCTTCGCGGGAAGCGCCCAATTCCTTGCCGTCAACAGACAGAACAACGTCGCCCGATCGAATTCCGGCTTGTTTCGCGGCCGAACTGACTTCCGCAGCGACTTCGGGGACTTTAACTCCCGGTAAATAGTTCATTTCTGCCGCGCCGACAGTACCCAATTGCACCACCAACAGGAAGTAAGCAAACATTAAGTTGGCAATTACCCCTGCACTAATGACGATCGCCCGATCGATCACGGGGCGATTTTTGAGCAAATTCGGGTCATTTGGGGGAATTGTACTGTCGGGATCTTCGTCCGGGAAACCCACGAAACCTCCCAGGGGAAAGGCGCGGAGGGCGTATTCAGTTTCCGGGCCTTGGTACTTCCAGAGGATGGGCCCGAAACCGATGGAGAAACGGTTGACGTGGATGTGTTGAAGTCTCGCCGCCAAGAAGTGGCCGAGTTCGTGAACGACAATCAAGATACCTAAAACTGCGATCGCTGCCAAAACTGACATGAAGGATTCCACTAACACTTTTACTGGACTTTGATTTATTTTAATATCTTTTTAATATCGGTGGCTTCGCAGCGACAATTTTCAGTCAAACTGGAAAGTGGTGTTTTTGTCGGAAGTCGGGGGTGCTGCGATCGACCCGACGCTGCCAAACCGATCGCGCGATCGTACCTGAGTTTACCTCTAAAACCCATTCCCATTACCAATTCCCTATTACAAATTACCCATTACCAATTCCCTATTATGAAAGACACTTCTTTGAATATTATCGCTATTTCTATCTTTGCCATCACCGTTTCAATATTGTTGGGGCCCCTATTCAACTTGCCAGAAGCCGTACCTGCGATCGCCACTTTTTTCCTGTTGGGGCTAGCCACCCTTGACAGTTTCCAGTGGCAAGGTCAAGGCGGTACTATTTTATTAGATTGGCTGGGAGGAACTTCCAAACAAAAGCGCGATCGTATCCTTCACCACGAAGCCGGACACTTCCTAGTTGCCCACCTATTGGGAATTCCCGTAACCAGCTACGCCCTCAACGCTTGGGAAGCATTTAAACAAGGTCAAACAGCCCAAGGCGGCGTCCGATTTGAAGACGAACAATTAGCATCTCAACTGCAAAACGGCACTCTTTCCTCCCAACTTTTAGACCAATACTGCACCGTGTGGATGGCCGGAATAGTCGCCGAAAAATTTGTTTACGGCAGTGCAGAAGGAGGAGCAGAAGACCGCACCAAAATTAGCGCAATTTTAACACAACTGCGCCGTCCCAGTTCCGAGATTCAACTCAAACAAAACTGGGGTTTGCTGCGAGCAAAAAACCTGGTCGAAAGCCACAAATCAGCTTACGAAGCCCTAGTAGCAGCAATGGAAAAAAGAGCAACTGTTGCCGAATGCTGCGACATAATCCAGCAGAATTTATAGGATAAAACAAATTACGCACTCTTGCCTTATAAACCAGGTTTCTCTGTAGATTTCTCACTAAAAAAATGCGTAAAAACCGAGTTTAAGAGCGTATTATAGGGATTTAAAATTCATGTCAGAACCAAAAATTTTCCCAACAACACTGCAAACAGCGAACCCCAATACAGAAAAATTGTTGTGGCTGTTCGGTTTCCGGATCGACCCCGGCACCGAAATACCAAATCTATATACTCTCATTGTCTATGGAGAACAAGAGCCGCCCTTAGTAGCCGGCGGTCAACTTGTATTTTTTACCCGTCCAGAACTAGCGATTAACGCTCTCCAATTGTGCAATATCGATGTCAGCGAACTGGGAAAGCCACCCACACAAATAGACGCTATTTGCGACATTGCAGAAACGCTGTACTTGCTCGATGCCGAAGATTTTGACGAGTCAGCTACTATCCTCAACTGTTTGAACGCGCTTTTCGATTTAGTGAAAGCTACTTTAATACCGATGCCAACTGAATACAAGCGCATACTTTATGATTTTGCAGACCATTTGAATATTGAGGAAGAGTTTGCAAGTTTTTTAGACGAAGAAGATATTCAGCGATCGGAAATTGTTAATGCCATTTTGTGGTGTGTGGGAGCAATTACAACAAAATCTAGATTGTTGACCGAGTAATTTAAGAAAAACTAGAATGTGAATCGATAATAGATAATATCGCCCAAGGAAATTGTGCCATGACTGTAACAGATTTACGCTTGTGGACTGTAGAGGAATATCGCCGCATGACCGAAATAGGCATTCTCAATCCCGATGAACGAGTCGAATTAATTGACGGGCAAATTATTTCAAGCAGTACAAAAAATCCTCCCCACGCAGCAACTAATCTCTGTGCAGCCGACTATCTAAGAAGTCTGCTGGCAGGACTTGCTTTAATTCGCATTCAAGACGCGATCGCTCTAAGTTATAATTCAGAACCAGAACCGGATATTGCTGTAGTGCAAATCGACCCTCGGCTGTACCAAGATTTTCATCCCGCGCCCGACAATATTTTGTTATTAATAGAAATAGCTGACACGACTTTAGAAACAGACCGCAAGCGGAAAGCACCGGCTTATGCTAAGGCAGGAATTACTGATTATTGGATACTTGATGTTAACACGCGGCAAGTTTATGTTTTTCGCGAACCGGGCGAGGCAAACTACCGACAAGAAACAGTATTTAATGAAGATGATGTTTTGTCAATGCTGGCATTTCCAGAAATAGAAGTTCAGATTTCACAACTGTTTCCTTAAGTAGGGGCAGGTTTTACCCAGAATAATTGCCTAAAACCAATAATCTCGTAAACCTGCCCCCACCAACCTATCAATTACCAATTACCAATTCTTCAGAATAATCCCGATCGCTACAAAAAACTTAGTATTAGGGCGTAGCGTGAGTTATACTCCTACTGGAAAGACTGTGACTGCAAAAACATCCCGAAATCAAAGTTTATGAGCAACACTTCCCCGCCTCAACCAGCCGCCAACAATCCCGCAACACAAAAACTCAGTTTCTCAACAAAATTAGCTTACGGTGCCGGCGATCTCGGCCCGGCAATTACCGCTAATGTTTTAGCATTTTACCTCCTAGTTTTCTTTACCAATGTCGCTGGTTTACCTGCCGGCTTAGCCAGCAATATTTTGGTGGTTGGCAAGGTTTGGGATGCCATAAATGACCCGATTGTGGGGGTATTGAGCGATCGCACTTCTCACCCTTGGGGCCGCCGATATCCTTGGATAATATATGGTGGCATTCCCTTCGGCATATTCTTCTTATTGCAGTGGATTGTACCTAGCACGGATCACACAGTGTTATTTTGGTACTATGTTGCGATCAGCATTTTGTTCAACACCGCCTACACGGCTGTCAATCTTCCCTACACTGCCCTGACTCCAGAACTTACTCAAGACTACAACGAACGCACTAGCCTTAATAGTTTTCGATTTGCTTTCTCCATTGGCGGCAGCATCTTTTCATTAATCTTAGCTCTAATTATCTTTGCTGTATTTGAAAAGAACCCGAATCAACAATATTTAGTATTAGGTGCAATCTGTGCAGTTATCTCTGTCTTGCCTTTGTACTGGTGCGTTTTGGGAACTCGCAAGCACGTCGCAGCTCAACTATTAGAAAACGCCGAACTAGATAATTCTACATCCTTGCCACTGAAAGAACAGTTGCAGATTGCATTTAGCAATCGCCCTTTTTTGTACGTCATTGGAATTTATCTTTTTTCTTGGCTGGGAGTGCAGTTGACGGCTACTATTATTCCCTACTTTGTTGTTAACTGGATGCAGCAGCCACAGTACGTTTTTAGCTTGGTGGCGATCGCAGTTCAAGGCACTGCATTAATCATGCTATTTGTTTGGAGTAAAGTCAGCGAGAGATACGGCAAAAAAGCCGTATATTTTATGGGCATGAGTTTGTGGATTATTGCCCAAGCTGGACTGTTTTTCCTCCAACCAGGACAAGTATTGCAGATGTACTTATTAGCAGTCATGGCAGGTGTCGGAGTTTCCACTGCTTATCTAATACCTTGGTCGATGATACCGGATGTGATCGAACTCGACGAACTGCAAACAGGAGAAAGACGCGAAGGAGTTTTCTATTCGTTTATGGTACTGCTACAAAAAATCGGATTGGCAGGGGGTTTGTGGTTGGTAGGTCAAGCATTAGAAAGAGCTGGATTTCTCTCTACAGTTCCGGGACAGCCTGCACCCGTACAGCCAGAGTCGGCACTGTTTGCGATTCGAGTTGCGATCGGGCCACTGCCCACAATTGCTTTAATTGCTGGCATGATTCTTACATATTTTTATCCTATAACCCGCGAAGTTCATGCAGAAATATTGTTGAAACTTCGAGAAAGAAAAGCACAAAATCAGTAAGCGCTAATAAGGAGTAGTTGGTAATTAGTCAAATCAAAAAACAACAACTACCGATATCTAATCCGATCGAGATCAATAGCAATCCTCCCATCCTGTGCAAACTCTTTTTTTTCTTTGACAATGTGTCATCTTCTTATTGCATCGGTTAATTCAAAAAAAAGCCCGTTGCGCGTTTCCCGCAAGGATTGCTATAACTTGTTCGGAGGGCGAATCAAAGCGATAGTTTTAGGAAGAGCCCCGGAACGCAGAAACCTAGTTTTTTACGAAAATACATAAATCGCGTAGCGCCATCCGCCCCGGTAGACAAACCCACGAGGCTTGAGTTGTTCGAGATGTCGATCGAGCTTGAGAACACAAATTATTAAATTTTATGTCTGTCGCGCACTATAGAGATGAGTTTGCGATATAATTGCAACCATCAATTAAGTATATACACTTAATCAGTCATCCAGCTCCTCAAAAAGTTTATAATTAAAAGAAGAAACAGATTTTTCTCGGAAATTGATTCGATTAGTTGCCGTTCCCAAAAATCTGCTGAATGTGGCTAATTATATCTACATGGGAAATGCAAAACTTTTTAGCCGGTCAGTTAGCGCGTAAGTTAACAAGTGGTTCTGCCGTGGACTGCGAACCGAAAAATGGCATAGAGGACAAACCAATACCAGGGCAAGCGGCGGCTGAGGTGTTACGGTCAATTGTAAAAGTTTGGTAAAGTTATTGAACCCCCTGTCGCGAAGCTGAGCGACACCTGAAAAAGTTTGCGGCGATCGCCCGGAAACCCTAAATACAAGCACAACGCAGCAGAGCCAAATGCAGTCTGATATAACTCTCCAGCAGTTGTAAAAGAACTTTTGCCGCCGGCATAGCATAGGGATTTAGTTATTTTTGTATACTATGTGAAAGTAGTGAGAACTATTAGAAGGAAGTGGGCTCTACCAACCAATAATTTCGTGTGATATCCTTAAGCCAATGCTCAAAGTATCAACCCGAAGGCTCGCAGAAGAAAGCTGATTTTACCCACAAAATATCCAAGAGGTCAACATGGAAAGAGAACAGGACGCTCATATCGTACCCATTAGCAACCAGAGCCGACAGGTGCAGCAATTTTCCGTTGACGAGGGAGAAGAGTTAAGCGCGCAGCCTCAGAAAGGATTGAATCTAAAACCGTTTTTGAGGACTTTTCAGCGACAAGCCCTAATCATTATTGGGATTATAGGTCTAGTAGGCGGTGGAGTTGTTTATCAGATCAAGGGAGGCAAGAAAACATATCAAGGCGATTTTCGGATGCTAGTGGAACCCGTGACAACGGAGGCAAGAATTGCTGATCCCTCTGCCCTAGCCAATCGCAGCGAGGGGGGAGGAGTACCTAGTAGAGATTTTTTTAGTTTGGACTATGCAACTCAACTTCAAATTCTCCAGAGTCCTCAGATGCTGTCAGCTATTGTTCAACAAGTCCAAAAACGATATCCAAAATTTACCGAGAAAATTCTTCAAAAAGAATTAGTCGTTTTGCGGATGGGAGAAGATCTGATGACGCTCACTAAAATTTTGGAAGTTCGCTTCATGGGGAACGATCCTAAATTAGTTGAGTTCGTTTTACAAGAAACTAAAAAGAAATATTTAAAGTACAGTCTTGATGAACGCAAGACTCGGATTGGTGAAGGTGTTAAATTTATTGAAGACCAGCTTCCGGGACTCAATAAGCGCGTAAACGACCTGAAATCGGACTTACAGGTTATACAGCAGCAGCAAAAGATTACCAACCCTCAAGAACAAGGCGCGCAATTGATCGCGCAAGTTCGCACCGTAGAAACTTTAGAGTTAGAAACTCAAAGGCTACTGCAAGAACAGAAAACGCTGTACGCTAACTTGCAAAAACAATTAGATTTTACACCTAATGAAGCTATTGCTGCTTCCGCTTTAAGCGAAGAACCTCAATATAAAGAGTTGCTGACCAAGGTTAAGGAAGTAGAAGGTCAGATTGCTGTAGAAACAGCTCGTTTTAAATCTGCTAACCCTATAGTGGAAGCTTTAGAGCGCAAGCGGGCAAATTTAGTAGCTTTGCTCAACCAGCAAACTGATCGAATTTTGGGGCAAAATTTAGTAGGCACCCAAGCTAATTCTAAAGTTCAGAATTTTCAAAATTCTATTCGCATAGGCTTGATTAAACAATTGGTTGATACTGCTAACCAAGTTGAAGTCTTAGAAGCTCGCCTTCAAGCAATCACCCAAAGTAAAAACAATTTAAACAGGCAAGCAACAGAATTCCCCACCATAGCCCGCCGCTACAACGAACTGCAACAGCAATTAGAAGTAGCCGCCCGCACCCGCGATCAACTTTTAAGCCAGCGGGAAACTCTGCGCGTCCAAGCAGCTCAAAGCCAAGTACCTTGGGAAATAATTTCTGAACCACGGATACCGCGAGATGAGAAGGGCAACCTGATGACAGTTCCATCGAAAGCTAGAAACAAATTAGTGATGGCAGTTGTTGGAGCGCTAGTTTTGGGTCTGGGAGCTGCTATCCTCATAGAAAAGTTCCGCAATATTTTCTACTGTGCTGATGACATTAAAGATGCGGTTGAAGCACCTTTATTGGGAGCAATTCCTCTTGACAAAAATGCTAGAAAATTGCCGCCTTCTATTGCTAATGCCTATGCTTATCTTGAAGGAAAAGAGGGTAATAAGAAAAATGCTGCGGAATTTATAGAAGCTTTTGACTCTCTTTATACTAATATCCGCTTTCTTTCTTCAAATCGAACGATTCGCTCTTTGGCAGTTGGTTCGGCTACAGTTGGCGAAGGCAAATCTACCGTTGCTTTAAACTTAGCTCACGTGGCAGCGCTGGCGGGTCAGCGAGTGCTGTTAGTAGACGCGAATTTGCATTCCCCCAGCCTGCACTTGCTCTTGGAACTGCCTAATGTCAAGGGATTGAGCAACTTGCTCGACAATAAAAACGAACCCCATGAAATTATCCAACGATCGCATCTAGCAGATAATCTTTTTGTATTAACTGCCGGTCTCCCGGAGCCTGGTGCTGCCAGACGCCTGGCATCATCTCAGATGCAGTATTTAATGGAAGAACTTCAGGCAAAATTTGACTTAGTTATCTACGATACGCCGCCGCTGGCGGATAGTAAAGATGCGAATTTTTTAGCGGCGCGCACCGATGGCATACTGATGGTTGTAGCAATTCACCAAGTCCCATTTTCTGTAGTCCAAAAAGTTTTCAGTCAATTAGAAAATTTTGGCATACCATGCTTGGGCACAGTTGCGAATCATGCCTCTAAACGCAAGAAGTATCCAGCATCTAGATCATCAGTTGTTGAAGATAAAAATGAATATTTGAATTTGGCACCAGCACCGTCTCGTATCCACAAACTAGCTCCTAAAAAAGAGTGACACCCAAAAAAGCTGACACCCAAAAAAAGGATACAAGCCCCCGACAGGAGTCATGGAACTCCCAAAATTTTAGACTCTTGTTCAATCTCCCAGATTCGTCTGTGGAGTAAATCTAAAATCTAAAATCGTTCGACTGAGCGCGACTTGACTAAGCGCTCGGCGAACCTCTTAGGCCGAAGTCTAAAATCTCAAATATCAAATATCAAATCTCAAATTGACTGATGGCGGACTAATTTCCATCCGGGTTGGTAGGAAATGTGACTATAAAATTAGTCCAGCCATTCCTGCTTTCAACCTCAATTTTTCCCTGCAACTGTTCGACAAGTTTTTGAACCAAAGCTAAACCCAAACCTGTACCTCCTTGTTTCCAAGGATCGGCGTTGGGAACTCGATAAAATTTCTCAAAAATTCGAGGCAATTCCTCTATGGAAATCGACGATTGATTGCTGAGTGTAAATTGGATTTGTGAAGCCATAGCACTTGCTTGTCGCGAATTTTTCCTTTGTCTTCTTTGTTCGCCGTCTCCGTTTTTGCACTCGACTTTCAGAGAAATTTCGCCGTCATTAGCCGTATATTTGCAGGCATTGTTGAGGAGTTCGGCTAAAATTCGTCCCAAACTAGCGCGGTTGGAACTGATCGTGGGGAGGTGGCGATCGCACTCTACTCGCAAATCTTGGTGGCGGTCGTGGGCCCGGGTGTAAAACGGGTCGATAATAGTAGGCAGCCAGACTTCTAAGTTTACTGGTTCGAGGTCGATCGGACAAGTTGCGGCTTCGAGCCGCTGCAAATCTAGCAAAGCATTAATCAAATCTGTTTCTCTAGTACATTCTGTTTCTAAAATTTCTAGATAAATCTGGCGCCGATCTACTGTGGGAGAAACTCTCAGCATATGAATAGCCATTTTTATATTAGCTAAAGGCGTCCGCAGTTCGTGAGAAACTGTGCTGAGAAATTCATCTTTGAGGACGTTTAAATGCTGGAGTTCGTGAACTTTTTGCTGCAATTCGGCGGTGCGTTCTTGGACTTGGCGTTCGAGGTCGGTGTTGAGATTTTGGACTTGCTGATAGAGTTGGGCTTGCTGAATGGCGATCGCGATTTGAGTTGCCAGTTGCAGCAGCAAATCCACTTCCGAAGGTTGCCACTGACGGGATTGGGAACACTGATGGACACACATCATCCCCCACAAATTGCCGTCTTGCAAAATTGGTACAATCAAATAAGCTTTGATTTGCGCTTGCTGGAACCGCGCATATTTTTCGGCGCTCAAACAGGCTTGGTCGATGTCGGGGACGGCATAAATTTCCTGTTCGACCACCGAAGCAGATTCTTGCCAAATATTATCGGGCAGGATTTCTCCCAAGATTGAAGACCAATTTTCGGCAACGGATTCTGCCACTACAATGCCGTAATTGCTGGACTCTAAATGCAGGATTGCTACTCGGTCAGCTTGCAAAACTTGGCGAACTTCATCCACGCTGGCGTGGAGAATTTCTTCGAGGTTTAAGGATTGATGAATCCGCAAGGAAATGTGAGTTAACAGCCGATCGCGCTGCAATTGTTCGTGGAGTTTTGCAGTCCGTTCCCGCACCTGCTGTTCCAGTTTGGCGTTCCGGCTTTGCAGCAGTTCCACTTTTTCGGCTTGGAGTTGATAAACCGACTGCTGCAACTGTTTGACAACTCGGTACATTTCGGTGGGGTCGAGGACTCTGAGCAAGCTGGTCTGAGTAATAATTCCCAACAGTTCTCCGCGTCCCCCGCATACGACCAACCGCTGCACTTGTTGCTGATCCATTTCTTTGTGCGCCGTCCATAGCGAATCGGAAGGTTGAAGAAATTGCAGGGGAGTTCTCATGACTTTTTGAGCTGGGGTTTGCTCGAAATTTAGTTCAAGAAACAGTGCCTGCACAATGTCATATTCGGTAATAATTCCCAGGGGTTGGTGAAAGGAATAGTGAAAAATGGAGGTATAGTCATCTTTGGGCTTCTCCATTGTTAATTCTTTGTTTTTTGTAATCACTACACAACTGACTTGATGTTCTGACATCAGTTCGGTTATGCTCAGCAGTGAGGCGGTGTGGGGCGCTGTAATTGGCGTAGTCATTAATTCTGCTACCCGCCGCAATTTAAGAATGTTTGAAGGCTGCAATACTTGGCGAATTCTTTCCCGTGTCAGCACTCCTACCAAGTGGCGAAATTGATTGACGATCGGCAAATAGCGAATCTTGTGCTGGCGAAATAAGGATAAAGCGGTAAACACGTCTTGGTCATCGGATTCTGTGAGGGAGACCGACACCGGGGACATCACTTCGGAAATTGGTATTTTGTGCGAGGCTCCTTTGTGCTGGCTGTCTATTGTGCCAGAAGCTATCAGCCTCACTAGGTCGGCGGGTGTTAATATGCCGATTAACAGTCCGCGGCTGGGGTTGTCGGATAAGTTGCCTGTGGTAATAGTCTGCTGGTTCTGCAGGACGAACACGCAGCGGGCCCGCACCTTTTCCGGCGCGGATGTTTCGGTCATCGCCCCCCGGTCTGAGGGTACAGGTGTTTTGACTAGGGGACAACTGTTTTGCAACTGACTCATCAGGGCAATCGCCACTGCTAAGGAAGTTTCTGGCCCGGCAGTGAGGGGGTAGCGATCGATCGCTTGTTCTAAGGCTGAGGAGTAAAAGGGCGGGTGGTAAAACGGCATAGTGGATGGCAGGTTGTCAGAGGGCGGCTAACTATCGGGCAAAGCCTTAGGGAACGGCAGAAACACCTCGCCTGTGCTTGGGATTTAAATAATAAACTTTCTCATTGATTATTTCCACGCAATCTGAGCTTTAGATTAATCGTCTCACTTATCCGCAATCTTACTGATCTCAAATCCTTGGGCGGTTTTTACTGCCTGCTTTTCCCCTGAGACTCTCCTATAATCAAAATAACCCGAATGTAAAGTTTTACTACAAGATTTACCCATAATGACAACTCTAAGCTTAGAGCAAATTGCAGCCAAGTTAGAAAGCCAAAATTCCGCCGATCGAATGGTGGCTTTGGCCAACTTGCGGAATGTGCCTGCTGCAGAGGCGGTGCCTTTGATTAAAAAGGTGTTGAACGACGAAAGTTTGCAGGTGCGATCGATGGCTGTGTTTGCTCTCGGGGTCAAACCGACAGCAGAGTGCTATCCTATTCTAGTCAAATTGCTAGAAACAGACCCGGATTACGGCATTCGCGCTGACGCTGCGGGTGCTTTGGGCTATCTGGAAGATATCAGAGCTTTTGAGGCTTTGGTGCGGGCTTTTTACGAAGATACTCAATGGCTGGTGCGCTTCAGTGCTGCTGTTTCTCTGGGTAATCTCAAAGATCCCCGGGCTCGCGATGTGCTGCTAAAAGCTCTCGACAGCGAGCAAGTGGTGATCCAGCAGGCGGCAATTTCGGCTTTGGGGGAAATTAAAGATATTGGGGCGATCGATCGCATCCTCAATTTTGCTCAGTCGGAAGATTGGCTGATCCGCCAGAGGCTGGCTGAAGCTTTGGGCAATTTGCCGAGTGTTAAGAGCGTTTCGGCTTTGAAATACTTAGAAAAAGATAGCAATTCTCAAGTATCTCAAGCGGCAACAATTTCTCTCGATCGCCTTTCCAAAGCAGAAGGGTAAAATGTTGTAGAGGCGGGTTCACCCAAAATCTGTAATTTAAGCAGTAGAATCAGATCGACCCGCCCCGATTGCGATATTTTAAATAAGTTATTAGACTTGAATTTCATAAATCTTTGATGAGTGAGAACAACCGCAGATGAAGGACAGATAAACACAGATCAACGCAGATGCTTTTCAAGATAAGAGAGTGACTGAGTGCAAGATATCTATTGTTTTGGGAGATGGGGTTAAATGCCGTACAGTCAATTTAGCGTAGAACAAATTAAGACAAATTTTGGCATACTTTTTAATAGAACTGTTGGCTTGTTTGGCGATATTCCCGAAATAGAACCAAGCAACTTTTTGCAAGAAACTTTGCAATTTAATCTACCTTTAGCACTAGAAATTAATTCAGAAAAAGCTCGATCGGAGCTAATTATCGCGCCGATATTAGTTGAAATCAAAAAACGGCTGCCGGAACGGATGAGTTTATTTTCAGGTCGAGAATTTAATGTAGACCCTGCTAGGGGTTTGAGCGGTTATTGCGATTTTCTCATTAGCCGATCGCCTGAACAGCTAGTCATTGAATCCCCAGTTATCGCCTTGGTTGAAGCCAAAAATGACAACATTCAATCCGGCTTAGGACAGTGCATGGCAGAAACGATCGCAGCACAAATCTTTAACGAGCGTCACGAAAATGATATTCAGACAATTTATGGAGTTGTGACAACTGGGAGTATCTGGAAATTCTTTAAGCTAGAAGGAATTGCGATCGAGATTGACACTGACGAATATTTTATCAATAATGTTGCTAAAATTCTCGGTATCTTAATAAATTTTATAGAGTCGGAAGGGTAATAAGAATATATTATTTAAGCGGCGACGGCAAATCGCAAGTTAAAATAGTTGTTGATATCCTTTAACCAAAGCCAGCCATGAATCAAGCGCCCAATCCCTTTAACTCAAATCCCTCCAATCCGCTAGACCCCTTGGAGCAAGAACTTGACGAGCAAGGTCAAGAGTTGCCGAGACAGTACCACCCGGCTACTAAAAAAACTCTGCAAAAAGTCTTTATCATCCTGGTAGTTGTTGGGGCAATTGTTGGGGGAATTCTATCTGTAGGGGTGATTTCGCTGATGCAAAAGGCCGGACTCACTGATGTGCCGGCGCGGGTACAGACTCCGAAGTAATATCCACTCCGAAGGATCTCTCGATGCTGAATGCACTGATTTTCTGGGATGAAACTTGAGAAACTATGATGTTTTGTATGGATGTTTTCAAAATAATTGATGCTTAAAAATTCTACGACTGCACCCGATCGCATTTCACAGCGACAGATTTCGGAAAAACTTGTCTCCGCAGGCTTTCACGCTCTTTCTGACCCCCTGCGGATTCAGATTTTGGAGTTGCTGCGGGAACAGGAGTTGTGCGTTTGCGAATTGTGCGATCGGCTGTCTGTCCCCCAGCCTAAACTCTCTTTCCACCTCAAAACCTTGAAGGATGCAGCTTTAGTCCGCAGCCGCCAAGAAGGCCGCTGGATTTACTACAGCCTCAATTTAGCTCAGTTTATCGCCCTCGAACAGTACCTCGCGGAATACCGCCGCTTCAGCCAGATCCTGCCGGCACGCCCTTGTTCTGACGCAGATTAACCCATCAATATTTCTTAATGTGTTTATTGCCTGTTTGTCTTCCCTCATACTTGACATATCAAACTTTATTGATATGATTCCATTGTACCCCTTAGTTATGGCATTGGGTGAGGTCAATGAACCCAGCAGAAAAGCCCAAGGTTTCCGCACTAAGTATAATTGCTTTGACCGTAAGTGCGATCGGGCTCCTCAACTCCTGCGGTCAAGTCCAGTCGCAAGACTCGCAAAGCATTAAAATAGACGGTTCCAGCACTGTGTATCCAATTACGGATGCGATGGCCAAAGAATATCAAAATACGCAGCCCAAAAAATCACAAATTACTGTTGAATTCTCCGGTACTGGTGGCGGATTTAGAAAGTTTTGTGCTGGCGAAACTGACATCAGCAACGCCTCGCGACCCATCAGCCCAGGGGAAATGGAAGCCTGCAACAAAGCTGGCATCCGCTACTACGAATTACCTGTCGCATTTGACGCGCTCACAGTAGTAGTCAATCCCAAAAATAGCTGGGCAAAAGACATTACTGTAGATGAATTGAAAAAGATTTGGGAACCAGGAGCCCAAGGAAAAATTACTCGCTGGAATCAGATTCGACCAAATTGGCCAAATCGACCGATAACCCTCTACGGTGCAGGCAAAGATTCCGGTACATTTGACTACTTTACAGAGGCCATAGTGGGTACTGCTAAAGCCAGTCGCACCGACTATACAGCTAGTGAAGATGACACAGTTTTAGTGCAAGGAGTTATTAAAGACGAAAATGCTTTAGGTTACTTTGGATTGTCCTATTACGAAGACAACCAAAGTCAATTGAAAGCTGTAGGTATTGACAGGGGTAAAGGAGCCGTGCTGCCATCCCGCGAAACTGTAGAAAAAGCTCAATATAACCCCCTGGCACGACCTCTATTTATCTATGTCAACTACAACTCGGCTCAAAATAAAGTAGAACTACGCAACTTTGTAGAATTCTACATGAAGAAAGCTCCGACCTTAGTTAGTTCTGTGGGTTATATTCCTTTACCAAAAGAAGGCTATCAACTAATTTATCAGCACTTCTACAATGGCAAGGTGGGCACAGTTTTTGGTGGTCAAGCTCAGCTTGACTTGACAATTGGGGAGTTATTGCGGCAGCAGGCAACTTTTTAGGTATCAGTCGTAACCGATTGACAGTTGTAGCTGGCGATATGTTAACCTGCACGGCAACTAAAATTTAACCACAGAGGTAAATTTATCACGGATCGACTCAATGTTCAAGTCAGTTTCTAAGACAGTGAGAAGCTTGTTTTCACCAGAGTGCAGGAGAGAAGCGATCGCAGAATTTCTAGGTACATTTATTTTGGTTTTTGCCGGCACCGGTGCGGTGATGGTTAACAAAACTAGCGCTGGTTCCGTAACTCATTTAGGCGTCAGTTTTGTATTTGGTGCAGTAGTAACTGCGATGATTTACGCCCTAGGACACATCAGCGGCGCACACTTTAATCCAGCCGTAACTTTAGGGTTTTGGGCGAGCGGTTTTTTCCCAAAATACAAAGTTTTGCCTTACGTTTTAGCGCAGTGTGCGGGTGCAATCGCAGCTTCTCAACTGCTGCTAATTACCCTAGGAAAAGTAGCAAATCTCGGTGCAACTCTCCCTCTCAATGGTAACTGGTTGCAGTCTCTAATCTTAGAAACTGTTTTGACCTTTATCTTAATGTTTGTTATCCTCGGTTCGGGACTTGACAGACGCGCCCACATCGGCTTTGCCGGGATAGCAATTGGCTTAACTGTAGGGTTAGAAGCTGCATTTATGGGGCCGATTACCGGAGCGAGCATGAATCCAGCGCGATCGCTCGGCCCGGCTTTAATTGGCGGCATTTGGGAACACCATTGGGTTTACTGGGTTGCTCCGATTTGGGGATCACAATTAGCAGTCGCAGTTTATCGAGAACTGTCTAACGGATTTCGGGATTTTCATTAAAAGCATCATGGCAAATTTTACGCACAAACCGAGAATTCTCTTTTTATATGGCTCTTTAAGAGAGCGTTCTTACAGCCGTTTGTTAGCGGAAGAATCGGCTCGAATTATTGAGGGTTTCGGTGCCGAAGTTCGATTTTTTAATCCTCTGGAATTGCCGATTTATGGCAGCGTTCCCGATACGCATCCGAAGGTTCAAGAATTGCGGGAATTGAGTCTTTGGTCGGAGGGTCAAGTGTGGTCTAGTCCAGAAATGCACGGCAATATTACGGGCATTCTGAAAAACCAAATTGACTGGATTCCTTTAAGCATTGGGGCCGTCAGACCAACTCAAGGTCGAACTTTGGCGGTGATGCAGGTCAGCGGCGGTTCGCAGTCTTTTAATGCTGTGAATACTTTGAGAATTTTGGGGCGCTGGATGCGGATGTTTACGATTCCTAATCAGTCTTCGGTTGCTAAGGCTTATCAGGAGTTTAATGAGGATGGGACGATGAAGGATTCGCCGTATCGCGATCGCGCGATCGACGTAATGGAGGAATTGTACAAGTTTACCTTGCTGTTGCGGGAGCAAACAGACTATTTGACCGATCGCTACAGCGAACGCAAGGAACAAGCCGCTAAAGAGGCGATCGCACTAGCAAATCGCGCCCTTGAAGTTAATTAAGGCGATTGAAACATCGGGCGATTGAATCACCCGGCGATTGAAATCGCGGCTACAAAAACAAAACCCGCCTGCGCGGGTTGAAGAATCAAGGATTTCTGTTCAGTCCACGGAGGTGGACTTCGGTTGTGTAGCCGCGGTTTCTAACCGCCGGGGCCCTAACAACTAACAACTAACAACTAACAATCAACAAAAACCATGAAAAAAGTAATGTTTGTTTGCAAAAGAAACTCCTGCAGATCGCAAATGGCAGAAGGATTCGCTAAAACCATCGGAGCAGGAAAGATTGGAGTCACCAGTTCCGGGTTAGAATCAAGCAGAGTTCATCCGACAGCAATTCAAGTCATGTCAGAAATCGGCATTGATATCACAGATCAAACATCAAACCCATTAAGCGAATTCAATCCAGAAGACTACGACGCAGTAATTTCTCTGTGCGGCTGCGGCGTAAATTTACCCGAAGCGTGGGTATTGCGAGAAGTATTTGAAGATTGGCAACTCGATGATCCCGACGGACAACCTATCGAAACTTTTCATCGCGTTCGAGGCGAAATTAAAGCACGAGTTGAAAAATTAGTTGACTCTCTAAAATAAGACCTCTCCGACCTATCTTTTCTGAGTGTAACCGAAAATGATGTGAGTTGTAGAATTACCCAGCGATTGAAATCGCGACTACAGAAACAAAACCCGCCTGCGCGGGTTGAAGAATCAAGAATTTCTCTTCAGTCTGCGGAGGCAGACTTTGTTTGTGTAGACGCGGTTTCTAACCGCCGAGGCTTTGTAGCGGATAATTCAAATTAGTCGCTTCCCCGGAATTAGTGCTAAATTATGAGAGGCGTTCCGCCGGAACGCCTCTAAATCCGTTGCGAGCAGAGACCAAAAGGTTAGCACATGATTCAGGCAGCAGTCACCCCTTTCAAAAACAAACTTCACTCAGCTTTAACTAAAAAGCAGATCACAGTTTTACAAATTAATCTCGGCAAACGCTGCAATCTCGCTTGCACTCACTGTCACGTAGAAGCTAGCCCGACACGAACAGAAGAACTTTCCCCGGAAATTTGCGACCAATTAATTGAAATCATTCGCCGCTTTCCTCAAATTCAAACTGTTGATCTCACTGGCGGTGCTCCCGAAATGCTTTACGGTTTTAAACCGCTAGCGGAAGCTGCCAGGGCGGCAGGTAAAGAGGTAATTGTTCGTTCTAATTTGACGATTTACTTTGAAAAAGGTTTTGAAGATATTCCCGAATATTGCGCGCAGCACCAACTCAGAATTGTGGCGTCGCTTCCCTGCTACCAAGCTGACAATGTGGACAAAATGCGCGGGAACGGTGTTTTTGAAAGTTCGATTCGGGCGCTGCAAAAGCTAAATGAGTCGGGATACGGGAAAAACCCAAATTTAATTATAGATTTGGTGTACAATCCACAAGTGCCGGCAACAGACAAGTTTTCGCTAACGCCGGAACAAGGCAAGTTAGAGCAAGATTACAAGGTTTATTTAGCCGAACATTTTGGGATTTGTTTTAATCAATTGTTCGCGATTACTAATTTGCCGGTGGGACGGACTAAGTTTCATTTGGAACATAAGAAACTGCACAAGCCTTATCTCGGGTTTTTGGAGGAGAATTTTAACCCCGGTACTCTGGAACATTTAATGTGTCGTAACGAATTGTCGATCGACTATTTGGGCAATGTTTACGACTGCGATTTTAACCAGATGGAAAATCTGCCGGCAAAAACTGGCAGCGGGGAAAAGATAAATACTGCTAAATTGCTCGAATCTGGCAGTTTAGATTTGATTCAAGAGGTGCAAACGGCTGCTTATTGTTACGGCTGTACGGCAGGTTGCGGTTCTAGCTGCGGCGGTACTTTGATTTAATTTAAGGGAAAAGTTGCGCTTTATTACAGAGTATGGCAGCGCTAAAGCGCAACTGCCAAGCTTAGGGTGTATGCAATTTAGACTGGGGAGTTTAGGTAATGAATGATTCGCGATCGCCCGATGAAAATCCGCCGCCATCAAATAGGTGGAAGCTGATTTTAGGGATTGGTTTAGCTGTGGCTTTAATTGCTGCGACCAAGTTTTTCAACTTTCAAGGAATTTTGAAAAATGCGCTGGAGTCGATCGCGAGTCTCGGCCCGTGGGGCCCGGCAGCTTTTATTTTAATTTACATTGTCGCAACGGTTCTATTTATCCCCGGTTCGTTGCTGACTCTCGGTTCTGGCGTTTTGTTTGGAGTCGTTGGCGGTTCGGTTTGCGTTTCCATCGGCTCGGTTTTAGGCGCAACTTGCGCTTTTTTGGTAGGGCGGTATTTAACTCGCGACTGGGTTTCCAAACAGATAGAGGGCAATCAAAAATTTAAGGCGATCGATGCAGCCGTTGCCTCTGAAGGATGGAAAATTGTGCTGCTGACGCGGCTTTCTCCCATTTTTCCGTTTAATTTGCTTAACTATGCTTTTGGAGTCACGCAGGTATCTTTAAAAGACTATTTTTTGGCATCTTGGATCGGCATGATTCCCGGAACAGTCATGTATGTTTATATCGGTTCCCTGGCC
>JARCMA010000602.1 GCA_030248405.1 Microcoleus sp. MP8IB2.171 | reverse complement strand
ACGACGAACCCCGCTGCCGTTGCGATTCGAGGGACGGCGGCGGGGTTCGTCGTCGTAGGCTTCCCGAGAGGAACGGTAGTCTTGGCTGCCTCTGATCCGGGGACGCTGCGGATAGTCTTCCTCTGGTTCTAGCTGTTCCATTTCGGCATCGTAGCCGTCGTAACCGTAAGCGTTGCTGACCGGTCGCTCTTCATCTACGTATTGGGCGCGAGTTTTGGCTTGGGCTGTGGTCGCTCCTCGCAGCTTGATGCTTTCTGCTGCAAAAAATATGGCGGTACCGCTGAGCAGAAATTGACCGAATGCCAGAATTGGGTCAAGCCGCCACCCTTGAAATAACAGAATACCGCCGCACAGCAAGCCGACTGCTGCAAAAAAAATATCGTGGTCTCGGGCTAGTTTGGGACGCCACGATCGCAGAAAATACAGTCCTGCCCCTGCTACTGCTAGGATGATCCCTAACAGGCTGCTCCAGTTCAATCCTAAATTGACCATTAGCCTATCTCCTATGTCTTTCCTATGTTAGCGAGTTAGATTTTACATCTATCATTAAGTCTGTCAGCCCGACTGTGCTTTCTGGGGCAGCGTCCGGTCAGGGTTTCAGCTTGGCAAGTGAGTATAATAATGAGTTTAACGGGAAAAAACCTCAGCTTGGCAGTCAACCGAAGGTTTTGCCTTCACAGTTACTGGTAGCCGAGGTTTTGGAAACAGGAAAATGTCCGACGTGCAGCCGAAAATTGAGTCGCAACGCCTGACTTCAAGCCCCCCAGACTTTTTAGGTGCGCTTGATTTTGTCTTTTTGGCTGATGAAGATCAGGGCTACCGTTGCTGGAATCACTACTACCGCAACGCCCACAAGCAGGCTGTACAAAAAGTTCGCGAGTGAAGGAGTCATAGATTCAAAACCTCTGTTACAACAATTTGATTTTTATTAATTTTATACTTTCGATCGCACCTGTGAAACGGTTAAAATTATGAATAGCAGACTTAACAAAACTTAAAATTTCGAGATAAGACCCATGACTGGTATTACCGTTGCAAGTTGGATTCTGGGCTCTGTCCTAGTGGTGATGACTTTGCTATTTATTTTTCGCATCGTCCTGACTTGGTATCCCGAGGTGAATCTGAGCAAATTGCCGTTGAGTCTGATTGCTTGGCCGACGGAACCGTTTTTAGCCGTAACTAGAAAGATTGTACCGCCGATCGGCGGGGTGGACATTACGCCGATTATTTGGGTCGGTATCTGTAGCTTGCTGCGAGAAATGATTCTCGGTCAGCAAGGGCTGCTGACAATGATGATGTAGAAGTTGGCGGTTGACGGTTGACAGTTGACAGTTGACAGTTGACAGTTGACTGAAAGCAGGCTGGGTAAAAACCCCCGGATTGATCCGTGGGGTTGCTTTCTTCAATGCAAAATCCAAAATCCAAAATCCAAAATCCAAAATCCAACACCGATTGACTAATGACTGTTTTGGTTCAAGAACTGTTCGACGAAATTAGTGTAAACTTCGCCGCTGAGAAACTCGGGGGAATCGAGAATTTTTTGGTGGAAGCTGAGGGTGGTAGGAACGCCGGTGATCGCGCACTCCCGCAATGCCCGTTTCATCCTGCGGATGGCTGTCGGTCGATCGCGCCCCCATACAATTACTTTACCGATTAAAGAATCGTAGTAAGCGGGTATTTCGTAATCGGTGTAAACGTGAGAGTCCATCCGCACGCCGGGGCCACCGGGAGGCAAATAACCGCTGATTATGCCGGGGTGGGGTCGGAAATTGCGATCGGGATCTTCAGCATTGATCCGGCACTCGATCGCGTGGCCGCTGAGAATTACTTGATTTTGCTTGATTTGCAGTTTTTCACCTTGGGCGATGCGAATTTGTTCGGCAATCAAATCCAGGCCTGTAATCATCTCGGTGACGGGATGTTCTACTTGGATGCGAGTGTTCATTTCCATGAAATAGAACTTGCCCGATTTGTCAAGCAGAAATTCGACAGTGCCGGCACCCGTGTAGTTGATGGATTTGGCGGCGGCAATGGCAGCGTGACCCATTTGATCTCGGAGTTTCTGGCTGAGGGCGGGGCTGGGGGCTTCTTCTAGGAGTTTCTGATGTCGCCGCTGAATCGAACAATCTCTCTCGCCGAGGTGGATGACGTTACCGTAGTTGTCGGCGAGGATTTGGATTTCGATGTGCCGGGGTTTTTCGATGAATTTTTCGAGGTAAAGTCCGGGGTTGCCGAAGGCTGCATCGGCTTCGCCTTGGGCTGCGGAGAAGAGTTTGGGGAGTTCGCATGCTTCTCTCACTAACCTCATCCCCCGGCCACCACCGCCGGCTGTGGCTTTGATCATCACAGGATAGCCGATGTCGCGGGCGATCGACAAAGCTTCGCGATGGTCCGCCAGCAATCCGTCGCTACCGGGAACTGTGGGGACTTTCACCCGCTGCATCGTTTCTTTGGCGGTGGATTTGTCGCCCATCGCCCGCATCGCGGCAGGAGAAGGGCCGATGAAGGTAATTTGATGGTCTGCACAAATTTCGGCAAATCTGGCGTTTTCCGCGAGGAAGCCGTACCCAGGATGAATCGCTGCGGCGTTGCGCGTCAGGGCCGCCGAGATGATGTTAGGGATGTTTAAATAACTTTTACTGCTGGTGGGGGGGCCGATGCAAACGGCTTCGTCTGCTAACTGGACGTGCAGGGCGTGTGTGTCTACGGTGGAGTGAACGGCGACCGTGGCAATCCCCATTTCCTCGCAGGTGCGAAGTATGCGGAGGGCTATTTCCCCCCGATTAGCGATTAAAATTTTCGAGAACCCCATCTTCGCTGCTTAATTCACTCAATATTCTGTACAATAATGCCTTTCGGTATGTTCTGGATAATGCTTTTGCAGAAATTGTTCATAAAAATTTATTTTACATTTTGCCGGTAGTGGTGCTATGATTCTAAATCGGCGGTGCAAAAGGGCAAGTCACAAGTTAAATGTCAGGAACCTCAACCTGTGAATCTTTAACTCGTAACGCAAAAATCCCGGAGATTGCCAGAAAGAGCGGATGTGGCGGAATTGGTATACGCGCACGCTTGAGGTGCGTGTGGCATTATGTCCTTGCGAGTTCGAGTCTCGCCATCCGCATTGAATATGTAAAACAACTGTTGACAGTTTTGGCTGTTGGCAGTTGTTTTGTATTTGATGGGTGGGTGGCGAGAAACCGGGTTTTTGCGAGATACTTTGTTACGGTGGGAAGATTTGGGAAAAAACCCGGTTTCTTTGATTGTGCGCGAGTACCGATCGGGTGCGGATTCATCAGATATCTTTAAGTGCGATCGAACTTCTGACAGATCCGCACCATACAAAATACTCTTTAACTGTCGATCGACAATTGTGTTTGAATTCAAAAGATAGATACTTATCGTTTGTCAAGTATAATGGGGTTAGTTAGGTTCCGAATCCGAGAGTTTGCTGACGAAAAAGGATGGACGCTAAAGGATGTTGCCGATCGATCCGAGGTTCCGTACAGCACAGTCAGGCACTATGCTCGTTGGGAAGGACTAGCAACGGTTGATATCACATCAATTCAAAAGATAGCTCGCACGCTCGATGTTCTGATTGAGGAGTTGATGGATGTTGTTAAAGAGTGAACCGATTTATCAGTAAGTCGCAAGGATATGACTGCGAAAACAATATGTATGAACGCGGTGGCATATTCTGGCGTTACTTAATCCAATACTTCGGACAGTTTTAGATCTAGTCGAGTCTCCGAAACCCTTACTGGCTATATAGTGGGCTATTTTTTCAAGGTTTAAGTCCAGCCCTAAGTT
>JARCMA010000601.1 GCA_030248405.1 Microcoleus sp. MP8IB2.171 | reverse complement strand
TGAGTGACTTAACATTGTCAGAATAGACATGATATGATATTAGTTGCGACCGCACAACCGCAATCAAATTAATTGGTAGTAATGACGCTAGTCCTAGTAATTTTAGGAGGACTTAAGTCGTCACAACAAATGTGAAAATAATGATTTTTTGCGGGCATGATATAATGATACTTTAGAGAGCGTGGCCTCGTGAGTTAACAAAGGTGCAATAAGATTAAATAAACTCAATGAACGCAACAAATAAAATTAAATTAAGGTACTAGAATTGTGGAAATTAATCAGCTACTGTTCCTATTGATTGATGTTGTACTTTTGGCGATCGCCCTAATCCTGCTAATTCCCGTTGCAGTTCTCTTTCTAGAATGCAGTGCAGCTTTCCTGTCGAACCTCGCCCCCACATACGAAACAAAAGAGCCCCGCCCCAAAATAGCAGTTTTAATTCCCGCCTACAACGAAGCAGCAGGAATTGCCGCCACTATCTCCACCATTCTGCCGCAGCTAACACCTCAAGACCGCCTGTTAGTCATTGCTGACAACTGCACGGATGCTACGGCAGAAATCGCCCACAACTGCGGTGCAACGGCGATCGAGCGCCACGACACAGAACGCAAAGGGAAGGGATACGCACTGGATTTCGGGTTGCAGTCGATCGCCTCAGACCCCCCAGAAGTAGTCATTATGGTTGATGCAGACTGCATCTGCGAGCCAGATTCCATAGAAACATTAGCCAGGGTTGCAGTTGCTGAACAAAGACCGGTACAAGCAACTTATCTCATGGAACAGCCACCCAATCCTACTCCGAAAGATTCCATTTCTGCTTTAGCATTTCTCGTGAAAAACCTAGTCCGGCCCAGCGGATTAAAACAGTTAGGATTCCCGTCATTGCTAACAGGTACGGGCATGGCTTTTCCCTGGTTAATCATTCGAGATGTTCCTTTAGCTAGCAGCAATATCGTGGAAGATATGCAAATGAGTTTGGATCTGGCGATCGCCGGACATCCAACCGTATTCTGCCCCGAAGCAAACGTCACCGGGTGTTTGCCACAGCAGCAAGCAGTAGCTAAAACTCAAAGAACCCGATGGGAACACGGACACTTGCAGACGTTGCTAACTCAAACTCCCAGGCTGGCGACAGCTTCGATCGAGCAACAGCGTTTTGACTTAATGGCGATCGCCCTCGACTTATCCGTCCCTCCCCTATCGCTTTTAGTCGCTATTTGGCTAGCCACTTTTGCCGTCTCCATAGTAGCAGCAATCATTGGAGCATCGCCGATTCCTGCTATCTTATTAGCATTACAAGGACTGCTAATTTTAGTTTCAATTGTCAGCGCTTGGGCAAAATTTGGCCGTGCCGATATTTCCGGCGCAACTCTTTTATCTGTACCTTTTTACATCCTTTGGAAAATCCCTTTGTATCTAGGTTTTCTCCTGAAGCGGCAAACCAAATGGGTGCGAACAGAACGCGATGTTTAATATTGAGATTGAGAAGTTTTAACCGCAGATATCAGCCAAGAAACACAGATGAACGCAGATACAATTCTATCTGCGTTCATCGGCGTTCATCGGCGGTTAAAAAAAATATATAAAAACTCAAAAAAAACTTCACTGCTTCACCGGAATTTCAATCACAAACTCAGCCCCCTCACCGGGCGCGGAAAAGCACATTAGCTTCCCGCCATGTTTCTCTACTACAATCTGATAACTGATACTCAACCCTAAACCGGTACCTTTCCCCACAGCTTTTGTAGTAAAGAAAGGGTCAAATATTCGCGATCGTACTTCCTCCGTCATCCCCCGACCATTATCAGCAATATAAATTCTCACCAAGTTTTTGTCGCATACCTCAGTCCTAATCTCAATCTTTCGCTCAAAGATTGGAGATAAAGGATTTTCTAGTTTGGCAGTTGTCTCCGGTCGCCCAACTCCTAACTCCACTGCATCAATTGCATTGCTCAAAATATTCATAAACACCTGATTTAACCCAGAAGCATAACAATTTACATTCGGCAGTTGACCGTACTCTTTAACTACCTCAACGCCATGTCCGAGTGCATCCTTTTTCAACCTGTGCTGCAAAATTAGCAGAGTCGAATCAATCCCGGAGTGAATATCCACTGGTTTCATCTCGGCTTCATCCAGGCGTGAGAAATTCCGCAGCGACAGCACAATATTGCGAACGCGATCGACTCCAACCTGCATTGATTTTAGAATTTTGGGCAAATCTTCTTGAATAAAAGTGAGGTCAATATCTTCTGTTTTAGCAACAATCTCAGGATTAGCATTCGGGTAAGACTCCTGGTAAAGCTCAATCAATCCCAGCAAATCCGAGCTATAATCGTTAGCATGGAGAACATTGCCATAAATGAAATTAATCGGATTATTGATTTCGTGAGCAACCCCCGCCACCAACTGCCCCAAAGAAGACATTTTTTCAGTTTGAATTAGTTGAGTCTGCGTCGAGCGTAATTGGGACAAAGTAACTTCTAATTGTGTCGCTTTTTCTCTCAATTGCCCCTCAGACAGTCGCAAAGCATCCTCCGCTAACTTGCGATCCGTAATGTCCTGTATCGTCCCAAATAACTTAATCACCTTACCGCCATCAAAAATAGCTTGTGCCTTAACATAAATATATCTGACAGCTCCATCAGCGCGCAAAATTTTCATCTCATACTCGCAAGGATTTCCTAACCGACTAATCTGCTCTACTGCCTCTAACCACAACTGTAGGTCATCTGGATGAATTTGCTTCCTGTGTTCTAAAATAGTGGGTTCTGGTAGTTTAGGGTCAAGAGCAAAAATTCGGAATACTTCCTCAGACCAAGTTAATTTATCCCCCTCCAAATCAAATTCCCAGTTGCCGAGGTGCGCCAGTTTTTGAGCTTCTTGCAGCTTAGCTTCTTTAGTCTTTAATTCCTGCGTGCGCTCTTCTACTCTCACCTCCAGGGTTCGCGAATAATCCTCCAACTGTTCCTTAGCCGCCGACAAATTAGCAACAAGTACGGCATTCTCCAGAGAGATAGCCGCTTGGGAAGAAAGCATTTTTAACACCTCCAATCTGGTTGGAGAAAACGCTTCAAAAGTTAAATTATTTTCCAGATAAAGAATGCCTACGAGTTTGCTTTGATTCAGAATGGGAGTACAAAGCGCCGATTTCACTTGCCGTCTTTTAATATAGGGGTCATCTGTAAATAGACCTTCCCTAGCCGCCTGACTTAAAACCACATCAGAGTGCGTCCTTTCAACATAATTAATCACCGTTATTGGCAAAACCTCCGCTGGAGCCACTGTCGGACATTGCTCAATTGCAACATCCGAAGACTCCACCGATGCCGCTGCTTGAATTAGCAATTTTCCTTCCTTGGGCATCAACAGAAAACCTTTTTGTGCCCCGGCATTCTCGATCGCCATTTTCATTAACTTTTCTAACAACTTGTCCAACACAATTTCGCTAGCTAGCGCTTGAGATGCTTTAACAACAGTTGTCAAATCCAATAAACTGCTGTGACTGCTGCTCGTGCTATAATTAGTGCTAGTAATAGTTCGATCTGCGCTGGCTTTTCCCATCGATGTAGGGGGTAAAGAGATCGGATACTGTGACTCCAAATGTTTTACCTTGGCGGTTGCTCCCCAGTGAATATAGCCGTAGTAAGCATCTATCAGATAAGTCTGAGCCACTTTATTTCGACCGTTAGCTAGATAAAATTCTGCAGCTAGTTCATTGGCTAGCGCTTCTTCGTGGATGTATTCATTCTTCGATGCTCCTTTCACCGCTCGATCGTAATACTGAGCTGCTTTTTCATATTGTCCCAATACTCGCGCTTTCTGGGCCTCTACTAAGTCATATTTATGCTGATAATTTTCCGCACAGTGAAAAGCCCAATGCTTCATTTTTTTCTGAAGCGAAACAACTTTTTTTAGATATTGTTTCTGTTCGCTTTTTGAAGCTGTGGGATATAAAGCTAACAGTGCTAGGGAATAGTAAAAATTGTGGATGGGAACATACATCATGCTCATCACAGCGTCAGAGTAATTTGAGGCTGTCATCGCATTTTTCACAGAATTGGCATAGTCTTTAAACAAATAATCCAGCCAGGATTTATACAAATACACTACAAATGTTACTAGATTATTTTGACTGTCTATTAAAGCTGGCAGCATAGTTTCTTCATTAAATATTTCGCCCGTCAATAGGCAAAGATTAACTGTTTTACCTTGCAAATTTAAGACCATTTGGGCCCCAACTCTGGCTTGATAAACCATAAATTCATTCTTGTAATTCACCAACATTTCAATATATTGACTCTGCTTGCTCGTCACGGAGTCCAGAGGTTCGCCGCTCAAAAATATATAGTTGCTGTAAAAACTAGCACAATAACAAGCATTGTTGACATCTCCCGTTTCTAGTCCACTCTGCATTCCCTCAACTAAACCTATAAGACTTGCTCTGACGTGCTCCGACCAGTGGCGAATAAAACTATTAAAAATTAGTGAAATTTTAGAGTTGTGCAAGTTGGTGTGGAATCGTTCTAATAGTGCCTGAGCTAGTTTACCGTATCGATATCCAGCATTCATATCCCCTAACACTCCACACTGGATTACGCCATAATTTGCATAGGCGAAACTAGACAGCGGCGCATTCCCGTACTTCAGAGAAAGAATCACCATTTTAAACACGATCACTGGGAACATATCAGGTGCTACTACAAAAGCAGCCGGACTCATATTCGTCAAAATCCGTATAGCCGCAATTTTATTAGGGTCAGTCATTGGCGGCAGCTCCAATAAATCCTCAATCTGCTTGTTTTTTAAAGCTAGTTTTGTGAGAAATAGCTCCCTGAAAATATTCAGTTTGTTTGGGGTTTTAGGGATGTACACTCCCAGCATTTTCAAAGCTTCAATAGCTATATCTAGCGAAGCTCTGGGTTGATTCCGATCGAAGTAAAAAATGACTTTTAGCTCAGCCACTTTGACTTTTTCTAGCAAATTTTGGGCGCGGAATATAATCACCTCTGATAGCTGGAACGCTCGCTCAAAATCGGTATTTATATAGGACAATTCCAGCGCTTCGATATGGAGTTCCATGATTAAATCGTAGTGACTCTGCCAAGCTTGTTCAGGCAAAAGTCCTAGACCTGCATTAAAATACTTGAGTGCCGCTTCATAGGCAGCAGAACCCTTAGCTTTCTTGCCAGCTATGAGATTAAAGTTAGCTAATTCATCTCGCTTTGACTGAGTGGTGATGAATTCCACCCCGATATTGAGTTGGTTGACAATATCAAAGATATTTTCTGCGATTTCTGACGCGGGAGTTGAATCCAGTAGCAGGAAGCCGATTTTTAAGTGGGTTTGTTTTTTCTGGGAGTCGGGGATAAGAGAATAGGCGGCTTGCTGTACGCGATCGTGCAAAAACCTGTAAGATATTGAGGATTGAGCGCGACTGGCAACTCCAGCCCCATCGGATTGCCACCCGGAGTCGCTTTCCTCAACCAACGGGATTTTGTAAGCATCGCTCATTGGCAGAATTAAACCAGCTTGAAGCGCATCCCATAAATCAGCAGCCGTTTCTGATGCCGATTTTCCCCTGATAATTGCCAAATTTTCTAAGATAAAACGGTTGCCCGTACAAGCAGCTAATTTTAATACTTGCTGCGTCTCCTCCGGCAGTTGTTGCAGATTCCGAGCAACTAATTCAACTACACTGTAATCTGCAATGCCAGCGGTTTCAATTTCCCTGATGTCCCACTGCCACGCACCAATATTGAAATCAAATGCTAGCAGCTTTTCTGAGTGCATGGTTGAGAGCAGTTGATTTATAAAAAATGGATTTCCGCCGGTCTTACTAAAAATCAACTCTGCCAGAGACTTGAAATTTTCGGTTTCATTGCCCAAAGTATCCCCTACTAGCTCACTGACGCTGCTCAACTCTAAACATGGGAGGATAATGTGATGCACAGGAACACCAGTCTCTTGAATTTTTTCGACAGTTTGAACTAACGGATGAGTCGAATTTACTTCGTTATCTCGATATGCTCCTATTAGTAAAAAATATCGGCTATCTTGATAAGCAACTAATTCCTGAATCAATTTTAAGGAAGCTAAATCAGCCCACTGCAAATCATCCAAAAATAGAACTAATGGGTGTTCTGCTTGGGCAAACACATTCATGAATTCTTTGAACAATCGATTAAAGCGATTTTGAGATTCTGTCGCTCCCAATTGTGGAACAGCAGGCTGCGAACCAATGATTAGTTCGACAGAAGGAACGACATCAATAATAATTTCACCGTTTTGACCTAGCCGCGACAAAAGCTTTTCTTTCCAAATTGCCAACTCTTCTGAACTTTTTGTTAATAACTGCTGCATTAATGACTCAAACGCTTGAGTCATTGCAGCATAAGGAATATCTCGTTTAAATTGGTCAAACTTGCCTGTAATAAAATAACCCCGCTGCCTGACAATTGGTTTGTGGATTTCGCTGACAACTGAGGTTTTACCGATGCCTGAGTAACCGCTTACCAACACCATCTCTGTTTTACCAAAGCTGACTCGCTCGAATGATGCCCTCAAATCAGCGACTTCTTGTGTGCGGCCGTAGAGTTTTTGGGGAATCAAAAATTGACCTGATTTGTCAAGTGTCCCTGGAATGAAATTTTCTATTGTGCCAGTAGTTTGTAGCTGAGTTAGACAATTTTCCAGGTCTGCTTTTACTCCAAAGGCACTTTGATATCGGTCTTCTGCGTTTTTAGCTAGTAGTTTCATGACAATGGTTGAAACCATCTGCGGGACTTGGTTGTTTAGCTGATGGGGAGAAACTGGTGTCACCGCAATGTGGCTGTGAATTAATTCTAGCGGGTCGGTTGAATTAAAGGGCAACTCTCCTGTCAGCATTTCATAAAACGTGATGCCTAGAGAGTACAAGTCAGTTCGGTAGTCGAGGTCGCGGTTCATTCGACCAGTTTGCTCTGGGGATATGTAGGCTAGAGTGCCTTCTAGCACAGTAGTATTGCTATTTTGGTGAACTTCTCTGGATAGGCGCGTAGCCATGCTAAAATCGGTGATTTTTACTTGTTGAAAATCCGGGGTTATAATAATATTTGAAGGTTTAATATCTTTATGAATGATCTGGTTTTGATGGACTTCTCCGAGAGTTTGAGCTACTTGAATAGCGAGGTTGAAAAACTCGGGAATCTTAATATTTTTGCCCGCGAGATGGTGTCTGAGAGATTGACCACCGCAATCTTCTAAGATCAGGGCGAAACTGTTTTTATATTTTTCTAAGCTATGGGGTTTGACAATCCCTTTGAGTTGGAGATTCGAGCTAATTTTGTATTCATGTCTCAAACGAGTAATTTCTTCTATTGTGGGGTACTCGGTATTGAGTGTTTTAATAATGACTGACGCTTGATCGGATTCCCGGACTCCGCGATAAATGATCGACTTCACACCAAGTTGAACAACTTCTGTGATTCTGTAACCTGGAATTGCATTCATGGGTTTTATTCTATCTATGACTAAATTTTGGGTAAACATTTTGCTTGATGTCGAGCGACTCTCGGGCGGACGGTACTTAAGTATTTTTATATAGGGGTAGCTTATAACACTTAAAGTATTTTAAAATACCAGTAATTACTCAGGGATTTTTTAGGTAGGGAGATGCCTAAACTTTGAAAGTGCCTGGACGGGCGGACAGCCAAACATCTGGTTTGAACTTCGACTTAATCATGTACGGTCTGACACCTCACCCAGTTGATTACAATATTGTAACAAATTCTGTGATGCCGATCGCACACATGACAGACAAATCCTTATTAATTCAAAGTTTAGCTAAATCTTTGAGCCTTGTCACCAAGAAAAAATGGGACGCCCGGGGCTGGGAAACGCTGGTTTAGGCGATCGAGAACACAGTCTAATATGACGTACATCACAAACAAGCATGATTTATATCACAAGTGCAGAGCGATGAACTTGCTAGCATCTTTCCATAATCAGGTGCATCACAATGGAAAAAGTCCTAGCATTGATTGAAAAGAAGAAGCAAGAATTTGCTAAATCTGGGCTATTCGAGTTTATGCGAGACCAAAGTATAGACCCAAGACAACGCCTAGCTTTCGCTCCCTGCATTGCTACTTTCGCAATGAGTTTTGGCGAACTCAACAAATATGTCTTCCGAGAAGAACCAACCAACGATCCTCTTCAGGTAATAGTTAACAATCATACTTATGAAGATGATCATCACTGGTTGTGGTTTTTGGAAGATTTGGACAGGCTGAGCATTGATAGATCGCTGAAATTCAGTGAGTCTTTGAAATTTCTGTGGAATGAAGAAACAAAGGCATCGCGGTGGGTAATGCACCAAATTTTTAGACACGCTTTTGGAGCTAGTCCTACCACTAAGTTAGTAATTGTGGAAGTGATAGAAGCAACGGGTGATGTGTTCCTCTCAATGTCGGCACTAATTACCGAAGAATTACGAACAATTACCCAAAGGGACTTGCTTTATTTTGGCTGCTCTCATTTGGTAGTGGAAACAGGTCATACTACAGGGACGGCAGAAGCTGATCAATTGATTAAAAGCATACAAATGACAGAGGAGACTCGTCAAGAGGCTTTTAAGATAGTTGAGGAATTGTTTGAAGTTTTTACGCAATTCACGGATGAGCTTCTGGTTCATGCAAAAACCCATAGCTTTGAGCAACCTTTTGCCAAACCCCGGGATATTTTGCAACCTTTAAAAGCTGCGTAGCTTGCCAGATCTAAAATTTTGCATTTTGAGAACCAGACAAATCTTTGAACAAAATCGAATTCATTACTTAGAAGGAGATCCATCATGTCAGAATTTAACAGCAATTCAACTGTAGTCAATGAGCTAGAGCCGACAATGATTCACACTTGGACAGAGAATCTGGATATTGCTCACACTTGGACAGAGAATCTGGATATTGCTCACACTTGGACAGAGAATTTGGATATTGCTCATACTTGGACTGAGAATTTGGATATTGCTCATACTTGGACTGAGAATTTGGATATTTCCCACACTTCTCACATACCGGAAGAGGAAAAACTAGCAGTCGGATAAAACCTGTTGCAAACAAATTTCAGCCTCGCTGATTCCGACGAGGCTGAACAGTTATACATTTGTCTTGTCAATGCCCAAAATTAGCATCTACTATCTCTTTTTGATATGAGCCATTACGACGTTGTAATTGTGGGCGGCGGCCCCGCTGGGAGCACTGCTGGCACTCTGATCAAGAAATACAATCCCAATCTGAGCGTGCTAATCCTAGAAAAAGAAAAATTTCCTCGCGATCACGTTGGGGAAAGTCAATTGCCTCAAATTAGTGATGTGCTTCAAGAAATGGGATGTTGGGACAAAGTAGAAGCAGCCGACTTCCCAATTAAAATTGGTGGAATCTATCGCTGGGGAACGGATCTACAGCCTTGGGATTTTAATTTTATTAAGCCGGAATTGTTTAAAGATGAACAGCGGCCTGCTAAATTTGAGGGACAGAGACGGCAAACTGCTTTCCAAGTCGATCGAGCAAAATATGATGAGATTTTGCTGCGCCACGCCGAAGAAATGGGATGCTTGGTCAGAGAAGAGACTCCGGTTGTTAAGGTAGATGTGGTGGGCGATCGGATTACGGCACTGCACGTGCGATCGCAAGAACAAATAACCGCCCGCTACTACATCGATGCCTCCGGCCACATTGGCGTGCTGCGGCGAGCATTAGGAGTCGAGACACACAGCCCGACGCGGCTGCAAAATATCGCTATCTGGGACTACTGGACAAACGCTGAATGGGCAGAGACAATTGGCGTTGGCGGCACCCGGATACAGGTACTGAGTTTGAGTCACGGGTGGCTGTGGTTCATTCCCTTGAGCCCAACTCGCACCAGTATCGGCTTCGTTTGTCCTGCGGAACATTATAAGTCGCTGAAAAAGCGACCAGAGGATATCTATACCGAAGCCCTCAATAGCGAACCTCGCATCAACAAGTTAATCGCTAATGCTACCAGTAGAGGAAAGATTGAAACTACAAAAGATTGGTCATTTTTGGTCGATAAAACAGTAGGAGAAAATTGGTTTTTAGTTGGTGAAACTGCTGGTTTTGCTGACCCGATTTTATCGGCGGGCATGACTTTAGCTCATACTGGTGCTCGTGAATTGGCTTACACGATTTTGGCATTAGAGCAAGAGCAGCAGAAACACGACGGCAACTGGCTTAAATCTCAATACGACCACAATCAGCGGAGCCGAGTTGAACAGCACATTCGCTTCGCTGATTACTGGTACGCTGCTAACGGTCAATTCACTGATTTACATGAACATTCAAGGGAAATCGCGCGGGATGCTGGGTTGAACTTAAGCCCGGAAACAGCTTTTCGATGGTTAGCTCAAGGGGGATTTACCAATGATATTTTGGGTCAAGCTGTGATTGCTGGATTTGATTTAGGTTCGATGAAACAGGTGATGCAGCGCTTTTCAAAGGAGGAGGTTCCTTGGCTACTTTCGGCGTACAATGTGTTTCAGTTAGACCTAGTGGAGGCTGATGTTGAGTTTGTAGCTGTTTATAATGCTGGTGAAATTAACAGGATCAAGTGTTATGTTAAGAATGGTCAGCGGTTGCCTGTTACCGGTTTCTATGGTTTGCTGATTGACATTTTGAGCCGTACTCAGTACATTGAACAAATTTATCGGCAGTTGGTACTGGTGTTTGGAGAGCGTTTTTCTGTGCAACACGCTCGAGTAGCTCTTCATCAAGCCCTTGGTTGTTTGGAGGTGATGGTGAGTTCTGGTATTGTCAAGGCGATATTAAACCCGGAGTTGTCTAAGTTGAATATTTCCATACCTATGGAAGGTGAGTTAATTCACACTCACAGGGATGTGAATTAAGGCGCTACCAGAAGCTTGACCCCAAACCATCTCAAATCTTAATAAACAAAAAGTCTGAAGCTGGAAAATTCCAACTTCAGATTTTTACTAACTCCCCGGGTAGGATTTGAACCTACGACCAATCGGTTACACTTATCCCAACGTTTCCGAAGGGCGTGGACTATTTCATCATCCCTAAAACGCAGACTTATCATCTGTCGCGGGATGTCGGGCGCTGTGAGATTTATTGGTTAGGCTCCTCATCTCTAGTCTCTGCACCTTTCCGGCTACTTGCGATCGTAACCGCTGCCTTTCGCCAGACTTGGCTCAAGATTGCCGCCACCCGAAGTGCTGCGGTTTCCTTGAATTCACCCGATTTTTCAGTACCCGTTACCGGATAGAGCTGCTATGTCACTAGGCCTTTTGGTTGATGCCAAAGGCTTGCATTCATTACAGCCGACCGCTCTGCCACTGAGCTACCGAGGATTGGGGGTTTTTGTTACCCACATTTACTAACAATAGCTGAACTTACTCGATTTGGCAAGGCCTTTGACAAACTTTTTTTTGGTCAGACAGCGAGCGGGTTTCAGCAGCTAATGCAGCCCCATTCTCAACTTGGCGAGGCGCTGCTGGGATTCTGGATCGAGGGAATTGGCGAGAAAGCGACTGGAGTTGTGTTTGCGGGATTTGTGCTGGCGCTCGCTGCGGCGGGCGGTGGATTCTACGTCAGCCGCTAGTTGTTCGGCGGACATCCATTCAGCGCCGTAGCCGACTACGGTCAATTGCTGGGCTCTGTCGGAGGTGGCGACAATCATGCGGCCTTTGCCTTTGATCGATCGCAACTCATACCGCAAATTAGCACAAGATTTTTCAATATAAGTATCTGCTGTCTGACCGAAGTCAGTGTAGTGCACCGATAAATTTTTAGTAATAATTTCTTTAACGCTGGGAGTATCTCGATAGTGCGCGTCAAACACCAGTCGGGCCTCAAAATCTTGAACCGCGCTGTAGTTAACTAAAACCTCAATCAACTCGCGGCGAGCTGTTTCGAGTTCGTCGCGATCGCGCTTCTCTCGGAGTCGAGGCCAAAGTCCAATTATGTTATAGCCGTCTACAAGTAAAACTGCTTGTGATACATAGGGTGACATGGTTCAAGGCTGAAGAGATCCAGCACGTATAGGACATTATTTGCATTGTTCATCAAAGCTTTTGTTCAATAATATTACCTATTGATGTGTAATTGCTAGGTTACATCGCAATAATTAAACCCCCCAGAGCCAGCTTTACCTGAGTTTTGGGGGGTTAGATTAACCTATAAATTTTCCGGCTTATTCGCCAGATTCCAGCGATACGGTCGATCGTACAACTGTCGGCAGGGATATTTGCTCAACAGCAGGAGTACAACCGAGCCACTGCACCGACAACTCCGCAAACTGCTGCGGGGGGCCGCTCACGCAAAAACGAGTCGGTAGCGCAGTACCAGGATTCCGCAGCCCCAAAAGCTCCAATTCTCTGGCAGCAGCAGCCACCACCCGTACCGCAGGATCGATCAATGTCACCCCAGCAGGCAAAAGCGAGCGAAGCACAGGAGCCAAAAGCGGATAATGAGTGCAGCCGTAAATCAGCGTATCGATGCGCTGCTGAATCAAAGGAGCCAAATATTCCCGAGCCACCTCACAAGTATAAGGGTCGTGAATCCGGTTTTGCTCCACCAGCGGCACAAAAGCCGGACAACTAACCTGCCACACCAGGCAAGAATCGTCCATCTCCAAAATCGCATTTCGATAAGCATTGCTAGCAGCCGTAGCAGGAGTTGCGATGACCCCGATCCGCTTGCCTTGCTGCACCGCAGCCTGCGCCCCCGGCAGAATTACTCCCAGCACCGGGATATCAAACTCAGCCTGCACCATCTCCATCGCCAAAGCAGAACTGGTGTTGCAGGCCATAATCACCATTTTCACATCCTGTTCCACCAACCAGGCCATAATTTCGCGGACAAACTCCACAATTTCTGACGGCGTGCGAGTGCCGTAAGGCAGCCTCGCCGTATCTCCAAAATAAAGTATCGATTCGTTGGGCAATTGTCGGTACAACTGGGTCAAAACAGTCAAACCGCCCACGCCACTGTCAAAAATACCGATTCTTTGTTGTCCAGAGTCTGTTGTCATTTGTTAATAGTTAGTTATCTGTTGGCAGTTGGCAGTTGGCAGTTGTCAGTTGTCAGTTGTTAATCGTTTGCTGTGGCTAATAACAGATAACCAATAACATTAATCAACAGTCAACAGTCAACAGTCAACAGTCAACAGTCAACTGCCCACTGCCCATTATCTTTGTTGAAGATAAAACAAAATGCCGCGAGCGATCGAAGCCGCCATTTGACTACGGTAAGCTGGGTCAGAAAGCCTAGCAGCATCCTCAGCACCCGTGACAAAACCCACCTCCAGTAACACAGAAGGCATAGAACTTTTCCTCAAAACATAAAATCTCGCTTGTCGCACCCGGCGGTCAGCCGCCCCCGTCCCATCCAAAATACTGGCGTGAATCACCCGGGCTAAATCTTTCCCGCTATCGAAATAATAAGTCTCAATCCCGCTAATATCCGGGCGACTCATACTAATTGCATTAGCGTGAATGCTGACAAATAAAGTAGCATTCACTCGTGCTGCCAAAGAAATTCTAGGTTCCAGGTCGATTTCGCTGTCGTCAGTCCGAGTCATCACTGCTTGCACTCCCTGCTGTTCCAGGAGCCTCGCTACCTGAAACGAGATATCCAAAACAATCTCCTTCTCCTGAATGCCCCCAATCCCTACAGCACCAGGATCGCGGCCGCCGTGGCCAGCATCGATCGCTACTACGGCCCGGCGGTTAGAAACTTGGGGCAAATCGTCGCTTCCCAAAGTCCTTCTCGGCAAAGGCGACAAATTGGGAGTGCGAGTCAAAGGTTGCTGCGCGCTAGCATTTGATCGCAACTGCAAAGACAGCAACTGCGGACTCGGCCTCGTCACCCTGCCTACCTCTACCCCCGATCGCGGCTGCACCCAAATCACCACAGTCTCCGAGTCTTCTTGGCTGGCTGTAAACGATACAGGACTGTTGGCATCGAGCTGAGGAATTTCTCCCGTTAGGACACCAGAGGCGATCCTGATCCAGTAAGCTCTCGACCCCTGGTCCCAGCCGCTGGTATAGGAGACTTGGCGGTCAGTTCTCACCACCAGTTGGGTGCCGTTACTGGCTAAATCAATTGACTGAACTCTCGCTAAACTTCCTTGAGCTTGTCTAGCCGGAGGATTTACAGTCAGGCTGCGGGAAACCGAGGGCTGTCGTACTACACTTCCAGGCAATAGCACAACCCCGCCCAAATTGCTCACAGATGCCCGCCACTGAGTATTAGAATTCTTCATCCGCAAAGTCACGCGGGTAACGGGCGGGTCTGTTGGTAGTTGCCGGACTTCTATCTTGTCAACTCCGTGCTTGCCGTTGGTTTGAGGCGGTTGGCTGCTTAGGCCCGGAGCTAAACTAGCTCCTTCAATATCGAGGGTGGCGATGTCCCCAGCCCGACTTTGTTGAAAATTAATTTGGGGGCGACCGCCCGCAGTGCGGACTAAAAAACCGTCCGCCGTCACCTGAACGTTCTGAACTACAGTCGCCTCGGCCGACTGGGCTTGGGATGCTGAAGGTTCAACCGATAACCTTTCTCCCCCTGGCTCTGAAATCGGATTTTGAGTTTCTCCCCGCACCGGCGTTGGCAAATCCACTGTCCACTCGCTCGGAGAAATCCCCCGGAATTTTACTTGCTGAGGGTCTATAGTAAACCCGTCTCTGATCTCGACCACAATTCTGGTCGTATCGTTGTCAAACTGCCCTACCCGCACCGATTCGATCGCCCCTGAGAGCGGTTGGCTGACCGCAGAACGGCCCAGACTCGTCCCTGGTAAGTCGATTACCAACCGCGTGGGGTTGAAAATCAGTTGAGCCTTGGGTTGCACTCCCCCCTCTGTTCTAATGTAGAGCCGGTTCTCTGAAGCATCAAATCGCCAAGATTGCAGTCTAGCTGCTTCGGCGGCTCCGGCGAGCAAAAATACACTTAAGAAACTCGGTAGTAGCCAGTGGAATTTCACGACAGTTTTTTCCTCGTTTGCGTTACTGCCAAAAGCTGGAAGGGCGCTGCTTGCCCGATCGGCTTTCAGCAGTTAGCCGCCAGCAGACCGGGGACACGGGGGCCGTCAGTTGTTGGCTAAATTGACTTTTTTATGCGTTAACAGGCTCCAAAATGCCAGATCCCGGCATTTTTGAACTTTCCCGTATACTTGGGGGCGATCGGTTATAAGCAGACTGAAAGATTGTTGGCACAAGGGAAGGTATTTATTTTTAGGAGCAAGAAACAAGGTGTTTCTTGAAGCTAGAAGGTACAAGTTAGAAGGTACAAGTTAGAAGGTATAATTTTACCGTTTTTCCAGGGAGGGGTTTCATAGCTCTTTAATGTTGGCGAAGCTCGTTATGGCAAGGGTTATAATCCGCTTTACACTTGCGTTTTGTTCTAACTTTTCCTAAATTACCTCAATAACTTAACAACTTACCTCGCGAACAATCCGGATTTTCAAGATTTAGGTAACTTTTCAAGGTTGCCAAATGTTACTCCCAGACAAACTGACATATTTTTTGGGAAAAGCTTTTTTGCTAACACATTGACAGTTAAATACAACTACATATCGCCCCTGCTCTCTTTTTTTCTGAATTTTTTAATCAGGGATTTTCGGTGCTGCTTGAAACTTAGTGGGGCGATCGTGATCGCGCCCGCCAATTTGACACTATGATAGCTAGTCCATGTTTTCAGCAGTAACGGGAGAGTTTTGTGTGTTACTTGGGCCGGCAATGCTTTGTCATTTAGACTTTTTTTGAGTGCACGATCGACAGCCAGAGCATTGGTTAGTTGACCTGAGAAAAAGTTTTGACCGTAGATATAGTTATCGCAGTTGTAAAGTTTGTTGGACAGGAAGGACAATCGATCGGCTTCTGGGTAAAACCTGTGATTTGGTTTAATGACTTGCCTTTCGACTAACTGCATAACTTGGATGTGTACTACCAGTTAGAGAAGATACACTATCTTGGTGATTGTGTCAATCTCTGAGCTTCTAAAAAAAGGGGCCATCAATAACAGTAGATACATGACATCACAGAAAGACGGAGACTTACTTTCCTGCAGGAGTCGTCCACAGCAAACAAGTGGTTTAGGTTAGTTCAAGCCTCTAGATAGCGGCTGGGGAGTCAATCTTGAACCTCAAATCGACTGACTCTCAAGATAGGGAAGTTTTGTAATATAGCAACCGCCCTGACGGTGAGGACGTTCTTAATTTTTGAAACCTAAGCGGTCGATTGCGCCTTCACGCTTGACTTCTTTTTACCTGCTCCGCTTCGCTGCTATCGCCTTCAACATCTGCTATACCATACCACCAGTGCGATCGAGTTATAGCAAATTTATTTTTGAGCGGGATCGATACCTGGAAGTTATTTTTTTCCCTTAGTAATCCACGGCCCCATGTCTAATCAACAGTGCTGCAATTGGTTCTCGCCCCGAGGTGCAAAATTCCGGCTCATCCAGTTCAAAATTGCTTGATTTACTTGTTCCGGGCATTCATCCTGGGGACAGTGGCCCGCATTGTCTAATTCAACTAGCTCTACATAATTGGGATTGCATTCGACAAATTGGTGGGGTCGGGCGAACCGAGGGGGAATCATCCGGTCTTGTTTGCCCCAAATTAACAGCATGGGGATTGTTAAATTTCGCATCACCATCTTGACACTGGGGCAAAATTGTGAACTTCCTACAGCTTTAAATAAGGCGCAGAAGGCGCGGGCGGCTCCCCGATCGCCTGCTGGCCCTGCTAGAATTTCCACTAATTCGTCGGTAACAGCTTCGGGGTTGGAGTAGGCAAAGCCAACCCAGCGACGGACAAAGGAAGGCTTGCGGGCAAAATAAAACAAAGGCCTGAGTACGATCGGAGAAACAAACAAACTTTCAACAGCTTCGATCGCCGGCAGCAGCCATCCGGGCACCGCTTCGGCTCGCACAGAGGGGTCGGGGAGGCTAATCATCACCGTGCCGGCCACCATGTCCGGGTGAGCTGCAGCCACGGCCAGACAAATCAGCGAGCCGATCGAGTTTCCTGCCAAGACTACCGGCTCTCTGATAAAAGTCAGCCAAAAATCATAAACTTGATCAACCCACAAAGACACAGAGTAGTCGATCGGAGCTTTTTGGGAAGCGCCAAACCCTAACAAATCCAAGGCGTAAACGGTTTGGTTTTCGGCGAGTTGGGCGAGATTTTGTCGCCAGTGCCCGATCGAAGCTCCAAACCCGTGCAGTAAAATAATCGGCGTTCCCGATGCGCGCGGGGCCATTGGTTCGGCCGCAGAATCTTGAAATTCCAGCGCGCCTTGATTTCGTACCCCATCGGGCCGCAAATAAGTGTAGCGAGTTTGCCAACCCCGCCACATCCAGTCTCGTTGAGTTCCCACCCGTTGGTGCCACAGCAGAGAATTTGTCAATTTTGCCTCAGCTCGTAACATAAATTTACACTTGCTTATACCTATTCTACAAGGCAAATCAGCCGACTTGGGGGACTTGCCAGACCGGGCGAGATGGGCTAGGAAAAGCGGTTGTACCTCATCCTTAAGCTTTTACCCTGAATTTTTGACGGTTTTGTCATCTATCGGGCAAGGGGGCGGGCGATCGTGTGTGAAGTTAAAATAAAACTAGGCAGAAACTCAGCCAGACTGAGTAGAATAGCAAGTATTGTAAGAATTCATTTACGATCGTCCAAATATTCCCCAAGGCTTTAGCGGAGGGGAGACAGGGCGCGGTAGTACGTCCGGTAAGGGTAACACCTTATAAAACAGTTCGATCGTCCAAGCGAAATATTGACCGATCAAACCTGTAACTATCAAGAAGCTTCGCTATTAAACTACTGCTTGTAAAACCATTCATGCCTGTGATTGAAAGAAGACAAAATCGCAACCTACCCCAGATCAACGAAAATATTCGATACCCCAAAATCCGGGTAATCGATACCGACGGCGCGCAACTAGGGATATTGACGCCTGCAGAAGCGCTGCGCCTGGCAGAAGAAAAAGAACTGGATCTTGTACTTGTCAGCGACAAAGCTGACCCGCCCGTATGCCGGGTAATGGACTATGGGAAGTACAAATTCGAGCAGGAAAAGAAAGCGCGAGAAGCAAAGCGGAAGCAGCACACTGCCGATGTTAAAGAAGTGAAGATGCGCTACAAAATTGAAGAACACGACTACCAAGTGCGCCTCAAACTAGCAGACCGCTTTATCAAATCTGGGGACAAAGTAAAAGCCACGATCATGTTCAGAGGTCGGGAAATCCAACACAGCAACCTAGCAGAGGACTTGCTTAAGCGCATGGCCACAGATTTGCAGGAAATCGCAGAAGTGCAGCAAGCCCCCAAAAAAGAAGGACGCAGTATGATGATGCTGCTGTCGCCGAAGAAAGTATAAATAGATAGTCATTAGTAAGCAGTCATCAGTCATAAACTGGTGACTGATAACTGATGACTTCCGAATTTAGTCAGGAATAAGCTACCACACAGGGAAATCAACGCTGCATGGAAAATTTTCAAATCAGCGGTTCGGCGGGAGTAAGACAAGGAGTGCTACGATCGCTCAACCTGCGATCGGAAGAAGTAGAGCGAACCGTACTGATGTTCCTCGTCTACACTCTCACCTCCGTCGGGCTGATCTGGCTGGAACTCAGCACGGTAGGTCTGTTTTTAGACGAATTCGGTGCGGACAAAATGCCCTATATCTATATAGCCAGCGCCTTTATCGGTTCTGGTTTGGGATTTGTCTACTCGTGGCTGCAAAAAATCCTGCCGCTAAGGCGCACCGTAGTGGTTGTTCTGGCAATGATGTCGATACCGCTATTTTTGTTTCGATTCGGCATCGGCTACGAAAATATTAAGATAGCTGGCGTCAGCATCGCTTTTATTACTATTTTTTTGATGTGGCTGTGGGTAGAAGCTTGCTATGTCCTTAACGACCTCAATACTTCTATCACTTCCAACCAACTCTTTAACATTAGAGAAATCAAGCGCACCTATCCGCTAGTCAGTAGCGGCTATCTAGTCGCTGGAGTAGTCAGCGGATTTTCTCTGCCTGTTTTGCTGTACGTAGTCGGACTCAAAAACGTTACCCTCATATCGGGGTTGATGGTAGCGACAGGCTCGCTGTTGCTGTACTACCTGACGGAAAAATACCGCCAAGCTTTCCCGGAAACGGCTCACTGGACAGATGACGACGACGAGGACGATCAACAAGAATTTACCGCCCGCAAAGTTACAGGCCCGCTGCAAAAATACGCCGTACCTCTAGTCAGTTTCTTCGTCCTCGCAGAAGTCGTCTACGTGTTGGTAGATTTTCAATTCTACAGCCAGCTAGAATACCAAAACCCTTCGGACGGCGCGAGTGGAGCTAGCTGGATCGCTAGCTTCCTGGGCATTTACGAAGGCATACAAGGCTTGTTTCAAGTCGCGACTCAGTGGTTCGCATCCAGCCGCTTGGTAGAACGAATCGGCGTGTTTGTGACGGCGATGATTTTGCCCGCAGGTATTGCTATTCTAGGCGTGCTGACCATAGGAGCATCGCTCGGCCAGCTAGTGTCTGTGTTCATCGGACTGATATTGCTGAGATTTTTCGACGAATTGCTACACTACACGCTGTTGGAAACTGTTAGCCCGGTTTTATTCCAACCGATTCCTGACAATATTCGATCGGGCATTCAAACTCTCGTCAACGGTGTGGGCGAACCTGTGTCCACCGGAGTGACAGGAGTTGGCATCCTGATTATGCTGTGGGTGACAGACAAGATACTGCCCCACCAAGACGAAAAGGACAAGCTATTTCACGACAACCAAAGTTTGATATTCATCGGGGCGATCGTACTTTTGGCCCTGCTGTGGGTATTTGTGGTGTGGCTGATCCGCTCTCAATACGTGGGTTTGTTGGTCAAAAGTGCCGAACGCGGGCGCTTGGGCGTCACCGACGTTGACCTCAAAGCTCTGAAGCGTGCAGTGGTGGAAACTTTGGAAAAGCCGGGGGGCGAAGATGAAAAGCGCTCCTGCATAGAACTCCTGACCCAAATTGACCCGAAAAATGTCGGAGAAGTTTTGGCACCCATCCTGGAAGTGTTGCCTTCAGCTTTGCAGCGCCAGAGCTTGGAAACTATGCTGCAACACCCGAACCCGGAATATTTAGAAGCTGTACGGGCGCTTTCGCAGCAATCCTTGCCGCCGGAGGTGCTGGCCTTGGCTTTGCGCTACATCTGGCTGACGGAAGCTGAACCGAATATCGACAGCTTGCGGCCTTACTTGCAGCCGATCGTCGATCCGGTGGTACGAGGTACGGCTGCTGCTTTAATTATGAGAAGGGGCGATCGCCAGCAAAAGGCAGAGGCTACTAACACGCTGCGCCAAATGCTGACGCACAAGCAAGAACGGGAACGGGTGATGGGCACGCGGGCTCTGGGAGAGGCCGATTATTTGCAAGGACTGCGGCTGTACATCCCCAATTTGTTGCAAGATGAATCTCTGCGAGTGCGCTGTGCTCTGTTAGACGTGATTTCTTCTACTCATTCGGAAGAATATTATCCTTCGCTGCTGCGCGGACTTGGTTACAAATCGACTCGGGAAGCGGCTTTGCAGGCGATCGTCAAACTTCACAATGATGCGATTCCTTTGCTGGTGTATTTGGCTGAGGATATCCACAAGTCGGATTTGGTCAGGTTGCAAGCTTGGACGGCTCTGGGTCAAATTGGGACTGTGGAGGCGATCGATATTTTGGTCAGCAATTTGATGACGGCTTGGGGAACTACCAGGCGCAACATCCTCCGCATCCTATTGAAAATGCCCTCGGAAGCGGGGATAGAAGGGGTTCTAGACCGCATTGGCCGCAGCGGATTGGAAACTCTCATCGAACAGGAGTTGATGTTTATCGGTCAAATTTATGCAGGTCTGGTAGATTTGTCTGGGGTAACAAGCTACGGCAATTTCTCAGAGCGAGAAGCCAACAGCGCCCGGGAACCT
>JARCMA010000600.1 GCA_030248405.1 Microcoleus sp. MP8IB2.171 | reverse complement strand
CTGTCCGCCCGAAAACTCGTGAGGGTAGCGCCGCATAAAATCGGGATTTAAACCCACTCTATCCAACAAATAAGCCGCGCGATCGCGCTGTTCTTTCTGGTTCTTACCAAAGCGGTGAATCACCATCGGTTCCATCACCGCATCCCCAACATTTAGGCGCGGATCGAGAGAACTAAAAGGGTCTTGAAAAATAATTTGCAGATCGCGCCGCAGCCAGCGCAATTTGCGATCGTACTCTTTTTGCATCCGATAATTAGCCATCCACTGCGATGCCGAACTACTTTTCGCAGGAGGCGTAATTTCTTGGCCTTCAAAAAACACTTTACCGCTGGCGATCGGAATTAATTGCAGCAAAGCTCTCGCCAAAGTTGATTTGCCGCAGCCAGACTCGCCGACCAAACCCAAAGTCTCGCCGGGGTAAACCTCAAAAGAAATATCGTTTACCGCCATAAACAAGCGTTGAGTTTCCCCAAACATTCCCTTAACTGGAAAACCGACTCGCAAGTTATTAACAGCCAGCAAAGGGCCGGAAATATGCGGCAGCCGAGGCGGTTTTCCTATTGCAAAAGCGGGATTTCCCCCGCTGCTGTCGCCGTCTAACTCGGCATTTTTCTCGACAATTACTAATTCGCCGCTGGCATTTGTGGTGACATCCATAAAATCGGAAACCGTCGGCAAACGCCGCATTTGCCGATCGAGAGTTGGGCGGCAAGCTAACAGACCTTTTGTGTAAGGATGTTGGGGATTGCTGAAAATTTGTTCGATCGCACCGCACTCAACAATCTTGCCTCGGTACATCACCGCCACCGTATCGCCAATTTCAGCAATGACGCCCAAATCGTGGGTAATAAAAATCATTGCCATGCCTCTAGAGTCCCGCAACTCCCGCAGCAAAGCTAAGATTGTTGCCTGCACGGTTACGTCCAAAGCCGTTGTCGGTTCGTCAGCAATTAATAAAGTCGGATTGCAAGAAATGGCCATTGCAATCATCACGCGCTGGATTTGACCGCCTGAGAGTTCGTGGGGATAGCGATCGAGCATAGCTTGTTTTTGGCCGTTGACGAGCTGCATCAAATCGCGATCGTCCTCCATAACTGCTTGATTCCCAGCAGCAGTCCGGGAATGCTCTTGTCGCAAAGCCAAACACCGCTGCCTGATCTCATCGTCGCCCGGTAGCAGCTTCACTTCTTGCAGCAGAGAAGCAGCTTGGCGCCGCGCTTCTGTCTGCGACACCTTTTGGTGCAGACAAATGGCTTCTGTGAGTTGAAATCCGATCGTATAAACAGGATTTAGCGAACTCATCGGCTCTTGAAAAATCGTCGCAATCTGGCTGCCCCGGTATGTTTGTTTTTCCCTGTCCGGCATTTCCAGCAGATTCACAGGCCCATTGCTAGCGCCGTCTTTTGTCGAATAAAACCAAATTTCGCCCTCGATGTTCGTTGAGGAACTCGACAGCAAACCCATAACAGCAAGGGATGTTACCGATTTTCCAGACCCCGACTCTCCTACGATTCCCAGAGTTTGCCCTCGCTTGACCTCAAAGGAAATGCCGTCAACCGCTTTGACGGTTGCAGACGCATCGCCTGCGTCCGCAGATTGAAATTGAACCCGCAGGTTGCGAACTTCTAGGACGGTTTCACTCATGGAGGTCTATGGCAGTTAAATGGAGATTAAGTGGATTGTAGCAGGGTCGATCGAAGGAAGAGGGAAGTTCCGCAACGGATTGTGTAACGGATGTAACGGATGTCAGGAAGTTCGGCAACGGATTGTGTAACGGATGTAACGGATGTCAGGAAGAGGGAAGAAGGAAGAGGGACTTTTTTGTTTGAACTCCAAACAAGGAAAATTCTTGAATTCTGCCTTCTGCCTTCTGCCTTCTGCCTTTTTCCTTCACAAGCCTGTTGCCGAATGCCTTCAATAACCGATGACTTGAGTGTCGGCAGGCAGTGCAGTGGCCTCGGAGACCTTTTTAAACACGGTTGCCTGTTCGTTTAAGGAATTAGGTCTCGCCTGTCCGGGATTGGTGCCTTGCAACTGAAGGCGCATTTGACCTTCAGGAGTCAACTCAAAAACAGTCTCAACGGTTTCTGTGCTGCTGAGGCCGACATCCAGGTGCATTGGTTGTTGACCGAGATTAACTTTGTACCTCATTTCTTTGGCGCGGGCGGCTCCGTCGGGGCCTTTAGCCATGAGAAACAATTTGCCTTCTGGGGCAAAGACGAAGGTGAAAGACTGACCGGAGGGGACTGTGCCTTGCCATTGGCCTAGGAGTTGCGTGTCGATGTTGCTGGTGGCCGGGGCGGCTGCTTCAGCAATTGTTGGTGCTGCTGCGGATGCAGGGCCAAGTGAGGCGTTGAAGCTAATGAGGATGCCCAAGCAAAGGCTACCTGCGATCGCTTTACCAATCATTTTTGAATTAGACATGAGACCGATCTAAAAATTGGTTATTTGTTTTGTACACTGTAGCGGTAAAACCGTACATTGTTTAGTTTAAATCCCTTTTAGGGATAGATATAGGTTGAGGTTCAAACCTGCAACGCAGTTGTCATCCCCGGACTAAAGGTTTTCCTGAGCTTGTTGAAGGGTCACGGGGCTTTCAGTTTTTTTTCTTGTAAAATCCAATACAAATCCGGATTAAGCTGCACAGTTCGCTGTTCTGAGTTGATTGTTTTTAACTCAAAACAGCTAATTGACTATGGCGTTCGATCGCACAGATAGTTTGGCAAATCGATCGCATTAATAGTCTTTCATTAATTTTTTTCAGGATCGGGTTCGACTTCTTCTGTCGGAGATTCCGGCGCTGGTTCCTGCGGATTTCGCGATCGTTTCATGCGCTCCAATGCCTCTGCGTAAGACCAAGCCACGCTCACAAGAAAAGCTTTCGCCATGCCGGACAAATTTTTTGAATCTTCGCTTTCCAGCGGTTCAGCTTTTTGGTTGCCGTCGTTCGTCATGTTTTTTTTTTCTCCCGGGCAGGTTTTTCTAGCGACTTGTTTCAGTGTGCGATCGATACCCACAAATTATGATTTTTCTTGCACCCGCACCCTACTTATCTTTGAGGATATGACCTTGATTACCATGAATAATATCATAAATACGCTGATTGGATGACCACATCAGAAAGAAACCTTAACTTCGCTGGTTGCCCGCAGCACTGACTCCTGCTGGAAAGTGCGCTTATAAGTTTCGATAATTTCATGAATAGCTTGATTTTTTTCAGGACTACTTTCATAAATTAAAATAACTATTTTAGAGTTTTCTCTAATCAGAATTCCCGAGCTGTTGAGAAACTGCCCGGAGCCGTCTAATACGGTTAGCCCTTCCCGAAAACGAGGCGTAATAACTGCCGTGACAAACTCCTGCCATTCGGATTCAGAAATTGTCTCGCCTCCCGATTTTGTTAAGCCAAAATACAGTTCATCTTTGAGGAGATTTGTTTGCTTGGCATTAGTATCTGAAGTTTCGGGAAGTTGAGCGCGGGCAATTGTTGCCGGACAAACAGGCAGGATGAACAACAGGCTTGTCAAGCAAAGATTGTTAAGATGTTTATTCATATTATAATTTTCACAATTAAGTTTTTTAGGGTGCGTGAGATCGACAAATCTTTAAATCTCAACTATGAGACTATTGACACTCATGCACCGCCCAACGATTGAATAATACCAATGCTACCGGAAACAATATAATTTAACATAAAATGCTTCCAACTCAAAAACCCGGTTTCTCAGGTGAAACCGGGTTTTTGAGCGTCTGTTCTAGTTTATTTATGATCGCCTACTTGATTGCGTCTGTCGTATTAAGTAGCTCAACCTATTTTAAACGTCAAACTTTTCAGGTGTTCAGAAACCCGGAAGGGCGAGCACTCTTGGCTGCGCCCCGAAAGAAATCAGGTTTCTCAGTGTTATATTTTTTTAGTTGGAGCTAGTTATCCTTTAATTCGCGGATACTTCTCTTAGCAGTGTCTTGATACATCTCCCCGAATTCTTTCACGGCTGCTCCTGCCTCTTGCCCAATCTTCTGAGCTCGATCGCCCGGAGAGTCTGACGTTTCGCGAGCTTCTTGCCTCCATTCCCGCGTTGTTTGGGGTCTTTCAGGATTGTTTAGCTCAGAGTTTGAGCCGGCTTGCGTGCCAAAACCTTTGTTACTGCGTCCCGAATCAACAGTGGTTGTCAGCAGCAGAAAACCGACTAGGACAACACTCAAAAAACTCTTGATTTGAAAACCCTTAAGCAGGGAACTGATGCGAGCAATGGCTGTGGAAATCAAATTCATCTCAGTAATACTCCCTAAGTTGATTGGTGATAATTTTCAACATTTTTTCATCTAATTGACTCACTCCAAAATCAGCAGCTAACGCTAGAGAAAGCCAACTTAGCTTCAACTTGTCATTAACCACCTAAATAGAGTTATAGGTTAGCGATAAAATCTGGTAAACACGCAACCTATGTGTCAGCCAATTAGCTTTTTCACACATGAATATCACGTTAACAGCAGCCAAAGAGTTCTACCTCTAACTAAAGTCATAACTTAGTTAGAAGAAAAAAAAATATTTTTCAGCACAGGGTTAGACAATTTTTAATCAATCATGCTATGCAGCGCAAATTCTTATTGCAAGCGATCGCCCGTTTTCACGTCAAACCAGTGCAGCAACTGAGCCGGAAAAACCAGCTCTACAATTTCGGAATTCCAGTGGCGGTCATTTGGCAGCAAAGCCCGCACCGTTACTGGCTCCAAACCTTTAACTCTGACGCTAACTAAATTTTGCATTCCCAAGTTTTCCACTAAATATACCTCACCTTTGATTGCCTCTGGGGCCGACATCTTGCCGGCCTCTGCATCTGCAAAGCCGACGTGTTCCGGGCGAATTCCTAACACAATTTCTGGCGGCACAGTCGGCATATCTGGTAGTGGAACTCGAAAATCGCCCAACTGAGCAAAATTGCCCTGGCATTTAAGCACTAGCAAATTCATTTGCGGGCTGCCCACAAAACCCGCTACAAACTGATTTGCCGGACGAGTATAAATTAAGTGCGGCGGGTCTAGCTGCTGCACGCTACCGCTGTTGAGAACTGCGACTTTGGTAGAAAGCGTCATGGCTTCGGTTTGGTCGTGAGTTACGTACACTACAGGAGCTTTTTGCGAGGAAAATAATTGTTTGAGTTCTGCCCTAACTTTTTCCCGCAATAATGCGTCGAGATTGCTCAAAGGTTCGTCGAGCAAAAATACTTCCGGTTGGCGCACTAATGCGCGGCCGAGGGCGACTCGCTGCCGTTGTCCACCTGATAGTTTTCCGGGTTTGCGATCGATTAATTCCGTCAATCCGAGGGATGTTGCAACTTCTGTCACTAACCGATTGATTTCGCTGGAGGAGATTTTGCGAAGTTTGAGGCTCGACGCCATATTCTCGTATACTGTCATGTGCGGATAAAGCGCGTAACTTTGAAAAACCATTGCAATATCGCGATCGCCCGGTCTGAGATTAGTCACATCGCGATCGCCAATTCTAATCTCGCCCCTAGTTGGCTGTTCCAACCCTGCAATCAACCGCAGCGTGGTAGATTTGCCGCACCCCGACGGCCCCAGTAAGGTCAGAAATTCGCCCTCGCTGACATCTAAGCTAATGTCTTTAACGGGAACTACTTTAGGGCTGTAGGTTTTATTGAGGTTTTTTAGTTGAAGTTTTGCCATGATTTTTAAACTGTTGACTGTTGACTGTTGACTGTTGATTGTTTACTCGTTACCCGGCTCTGCCTGGTAAGGCAGAGCCTCCAATTTTCCTGTTTAAAAAGCGAGGCAGAGCCTCTAGATATCGGTTCCCAGGCAGAGCCTAGGAACGAGTTCTAAGCTATCCTTTTACAGCCCCGGCTGTTAAACCCTGAACAATGCGCCGCTGGAACACCAAAACTAGCAAAACTAAGGGTAAGGTTCCTAAAACTGTGGCTGCTGCGATCGGGCCGTAAGGAATTTCAAAGACTGACACCCCGCTGAGTTGAGCCGTGGCAACGGGAATTGTTTTCATGGATTCGCGAGTTATAAATGTCAGGGCAAAAATAAACTCGTTCCAAGCTGAAATAAATGTTAAAATTCCTGTTGTGACTAAGGCGGGAAATGTCATCGGTAGCACGATTTGCCACAGCATTTGAAAAGTGTTGTATCCGTCAACTTTAGCCGCATCTTCTAAATCTTTTGGTAGTTGTTGAAAGAAACTCCGCATTACCAAAATTGTCAAGGGCAAATTGATGGCTGTGTAAGGAATAATTAAGGCTAAATAATTATTTCCTAAACTCAAAGCTTTGACTATTTCCAACAAACCCAAAAATAGCAGCACCGCCGGAAATAGCGTCACAATCGTCACAATTGCCAGGATGATTCTCTCGCCCCACAGCCGCAACCGAGCCAAAGCGTAAGCTGCGGGCGCGCCTACAGCCAAACACAGCAATGTCGAAGTAATGGAAACAAAAGCGCTATTTAAAATGTACAGTGCAAACGGGCGGCGCTGGAACAAGGAGATGTAATGCTCGAAAGTAATTCGTTTGGGAATGTAGATGTTGGGAATCGCCGAAATATCTGGATTTACTTTGAAAGAAGTTAGCACCTGCCAGATAATGGGTGCGAGGAAATATGCGACAATTAAGAGCGCTGAGATTGGCAAGATTAATTGCCGGATGTCAAAGGTTTTTTTGGTGGGTTGTTCGCGGGCGATCGACATAATTTTTTGTACCAATGAAAGGAATGTGTTAAGTTGTTCGGCATTGAGATTTATTTTTTGGGGCGGGCAAGGTGCAGCGCCCCACAAGATTTTCAAGAAATAGGATTGTAGGGCGAGAAACCGGGTTTCTATGAGTTTTTCGACGAGTCACGAGAAATATACGAAGAAACCCGGTTTCTGGGGTTTGCGATCGCATGGGCAAGAAACCCGGTTTCTATGAGTTTTGCTCTACCGTTACTAAAAATATACGAAGAAACCGGGTTTCTTGCCCATGCG
>JARCMA010000599.1 GCA_030248405.1 Microcoleus sp. MP8IB2.171 | reverse complement strand
TTAAAAAAGGGGGGGACAAGAATGCCCTCAAAGTCCCCCTTCTTAAGGGGGATTTAGGGGGATCTCCGGGGCATAAATATGTTAAGTGAACCGTATTGATTTGTAATAATCATCACGATTCAGAACATGGCTTGTCTAAGAATGAGAAAGACTATTTATACTGTTTAGCATTTTTGAACTCATGTTTAGACTTTAAAGAGAGCGCTCTGAGTTATGCACAACAAGCAGAAGTAGTGATTTCTAAAATAGATAATAGTTATTGGAGTAAAGGATATAGCTTATGGTTTATGGGCCTAACTTATAAAAATTTAGGAGAACCTGAAAAATCTTTTGAAATGTTCCGCCAAGCCCTCTCATTTGCCGAAAAAAGTCACTACACTCAGGTTAAGGCTAAAGCTTTAAGTGGTTTAGCAGAGCTTTATCGAGAACAGGGAGAATTTGCAACAGCGCTTTCGCATCATTTAGAATCGATCGAATTGCTAGACAAAATCGGCGCTAAATGCGATCTAGCTGAGGCTCATTATCAACTTGCCTTAACTTACCAAAAGATGGGTGATGCCGAAAAGAGTCAGACTCCGTTGCAAGACGCGATTCGACTCTTCACTGAAATGGAAGCACCGAAGCAAGTTGAGAAAGTGCGAAAGGCCATAGGTAAGAGCGACGAAGTTTAGTTTTGGATATATAAATAAGTAGGTTCACACATATATTGCGTGTCATTGCGAGGAACGAAGCAATCGCAGAGACTAAGCGATTGCTTCGTTTCACTCGCAATGACAAATAATACCCTGTTTATCTCTTAGTCCGCGAAGGCGGACTTCGTTTGTATAGACGCGGTTTCAACCGCCGAATTATCTAAACCAAAGCTTGTCGCTGAGCCTCCAACAATTCCTGAATCCCGGTTTCTGCCAAATCCAAAATTTGATTTAACTGACTCCGACTAAAACTTCCCTCTTCCGCAGTTCCCTGAACTTCAATGATATTCAAATCTCCATTCATTACCACATTACAATCAATTTCCGCCGCCACATCTTCCAGATAATTTAAGTCTAAAAATAGCTCGCCTTCCAAAAGTCCCACAGATACGGCCGCCACTTGGCGAATCAAGGGCGATCGCGCTAAATCACCTTTTTGCACCAACTTATTCAAAGCATCAGCCACAGCCACAAACGCGCCATTAATAGAAGTCGTGCGAGTCCCCGCGTCTGCTTGCAAAACATCCGCATCGACAAGTATCGTGCGTTCGCCCAATAGCTGCATATCCAAGCACGATCGCAAACTGCGCCCAATCAACCGCTGAATCTCCTGAGTGCGTCCCGATAATTTCATAAATTCCCGCTCTTGTCGCTGCGGCGTAGATCCGGGTAACATTCGGTATTCCGCCGTCAGCCAACCTTGTCCAGTATTCTCCAGAAATCTCGGCACTCCCGGCTTGATTGTAACGCTGCAAAGTACCTGAGTATCGCCACTTTTTGCGAGCACGGAACCGCTAGCAAATTTGGTAAACTCTCGATCGAAACTAACCGGACGAATTTGATTTGGTTGTCTGCCATCTGGACGCTGGAAAGACATAATATTTAGGTGATTGGTAATGGGTTATTGGGATTTAAAAATTGGAATTGAGCAGGAATTATCGGCTTTTTTTAATTCGTTAAATATGCAGTCATTCAATCTAAAATCTAAAATCTAAAATCTAAAATGCTATGAGTATTGACCTTTAGCCTCGATCAATGTGAGAAGATCCTGCTGGACTTGTTCTGGCGATTGATCGCCATCCACAGTTAATAGTTTGTTGCGGTATTCGTAATACTCTAAAAGAGGAATAGTGCGTTCGTGGAACAAATCGAGCCGACGCTGTAAAATTTCAGGGTGGTCATCCGATCGATCGCGCTCGATCGACCTGCTCAGCAAAACCTCGATCGGCACTTTCAGCCAAACGGCCCAATCTAGCTCTTGCGCCAAATCCTCTAATAAAAAATCCAACTCCTCAGCTTGAAAAGCCGTTCGCGGATAGCCCTCCAACACCCAGCCATTAAAGACATCCCACAGCAGCAGCCGGCGGCGAAAGAATTCAATCATAGTTGCGTCGGGAACTAATTCCCCTCTTTCGACATAAGACACCGCCAGCTTGCCTAAATCTGTGTCTTCTGCGATCGCCTCCCGTAGAATGTCCCCCACAGCCAGCAAAGGAAGGCTCAAATTGCTGCACAGTAGTTCAGCCTGAGTTCCCTTTCCCGCTCCTGGCCCTCCCAGAATCACCACTCTCACAGTCTCTGCTCCTAGTGCCGCGACATTCAAATTTTACGCGATGTGTGTACCTTTTCTTAAAAGCCCTGGACGCAGCGAGACTCTCATCACCTTGGTTTTTTACCCTATAACTGTATAAATGTCAAGCTCCACGCCGTATTTTGGTAAAAAACCCCGTTTCTGTGTAAGTGCTAATTGAGTTCAAAAATTGAACAAATGACTGCGAATGCCACTGCCACGAGCTTTTGACAACTTGTATATCTAGTGTTCGATCCGATGTGCACTCGGCCCCGTACACTATATATTGTCAAGCAGGCTTCAGCCACGCCAAGGTCGGAGCTGCATTCAAGACTTAGTTGCTGATTAAATATTGCCCTATGGTTGCTCAGTTACAAACCCCTAAACTAAATTTAAACCACAGCTTGCCCTACACAGTTCAAGGGCTGGTGCAAGTCTTTACAGGCCCGCACCGCTGCTTTTTTACCACTGTCATGGCTCAAGCCCTCAGAATTGCAGGACAGGGAGCTCCCGTGCTAGCAGTGCAGTTCCTCAAAGGGGGAATTAATCAAGGGCATCAGCATCCGGTGCGGCTGGGGCAAAATTTAGATTGGGTGCGCTGCGATTTGTCACGCTGCATTGAGAATGCCGATTTAGATGAGCTGGAGACGCGATCGATCGAACAATTGTGGCAGTATGTTCAAAATGCGGTGCGCGAAGGTCGTTATTCCTTAGTTATTCTCGATGAATTGAGTTTAGCAGTTAATTTGGGCTTGATTCCCGAAGCCGAAGTGGTGGCATTGATTGACAACAAGCCGCATCATTTGGATATGATTTTTACCGGGCCATCCATGCCCCAAATAATTTTAGATGTTGCCGACCAAATTACTGAAATTCGCCGCAGTTAAGGACAATGATTCAAGTTGCGATCGCCTTTTTAGCGGTCGCATTTTTTATGTAAAAAAACAGTATCTAAAAAAAGAGGCGATCGCTTAGCTCACAGAGCGATCGCACGCTGATCAATTTACCAGCGACGTTACGCTTGAACTACCGGATCGAACACAACACTCAATCGATCCGCCGGCACCATCCGCTTGAGAATTTTCAAGTGACCGTCTGCATCAGACCAACTGCGAAACTCACCCACAACCACCTTTTCCACATTTGGAAGCGAGCGAACTATAGTCCACGGCTTGAGACGTTTTTCTTGCAACATACTAGATAAATCTCCTTGGTAAATTGGAGGCAAAGCCAGTCCCCATGGTTGGCCACGGTCGAGGACTGGCTTTTGACTTTGCAAACTTGCCCTTCTCTAAGAACATAGCACAAAAAAAATGGTTTGTGATTATATCTTATTTTTCGCTTTTTTTAGAGCTATTTTCTACATAACAGATGATTAAACTCAAAACTTGTTAACTCTTTAATTCCCAACTCAAAACTATTTCATGACTAACACTTCGACTTCGCTTGGGGTGCAGCCTGACTAATAAATTCTGCCTTCTACCTTCTACCTTCCTTCTACAAATCCCGCCGCGACAGCAGAAACCAGATCCCACCCAAACCCAAAACACCGCACAAAACCCCGCCTTCCCACCC
>JARCMA010000598.1 GCA_030248405.1 Microcoleus sp. MP8IB2.171 | reverse complement strand
TGTCAAGCTGGACAAGGACTTGATTTACTTTTCTATATATTTGTTTCGATATTTTTACTGATTTAGCTATTGATTTAGCATAGTAAGTAAGGAAGAACCGTTATTAGAAGCTTATCAGAGTGCGGTTGATACAGGAGACGTGGAATTTATTGGCTATGTTTTATTCGAGCGACCTTTGAATTCTTATGCAATGGGCTTTGAACTGGCAAAACTAGAAGAGGAAATCGTAAATTACCGTGAAACTATTAGCAAATTCAGACAAACAAGTGGCTTAAATTACCTCTCTATGCTTTTAGAGGTGGTTCACAATTTACAAGCTAAGTCAAACACTACTATTCAATTGACAGGAGATGCTTACAATGAGGATGAATCACTACCTATATATCTATTAAACAATGACAATCACGGGTTGCTATTGCTTTATTTAAATAAACTGATTTTAGGTTTTTTATTTGAAGATAATTATCGAGTCGCCCATAATGCAGACATGGCAAAACAGTATATAAAAGGCGATCCAGGAGTAGTTACTGTTCCGATATTTTACTTTTATGATTCTTTAGTTTATTTAAGATTATTGAGCGAGAGAACAACGATTGACGATAAAAATAATTGGCTCGATCGAGTGACTCTCAACCAAGAAAAGATGTGTAAATGGGCGCATCACGCTCCCATGAATTACTTGCATAAATTTTATCTAGTTGAAGCTGAAAAAGCACGAGTTTTGGGGCAATTTCTCGAAGCAATGGATTATTACGATCGCGCGATTTCCCTAGCCAAAGAACACGAATATATTAACGAAGCCGCCCTCGCTTACGAACTCGCCGCCAAATTCTACTTATCCAGGGGGAAAGAATTAACAGCCAAAGCTTATATGCAGGAAGCTCGTTACTACTATCAACTTTGGGGTGCGACGGCTAAAGTCAAAGATTTGGAAGCGCGATATCCGCAGTTATTTACGCTCGCTCGACCGAAAAATAATGCCATTTCAACTACTATATCAACCACGGGCAGCCGTTCTAGTTCTTCCTTGGATATCGATACAGTAATGAAAGCTTCCGAGGTAATTTCTGGCGAAATTGTGCTGGATGATTTACTGTCCAAACTGATGAAGATTTTGATTGAAAATGTGGGGGCACAAACAGGATATTTGATTTTAGAAGAGCAAGGAAAATTGCTGGTGAAAGCTGAAGGCGCAGTAGATAGCGATCGAATCCAAGTATTACCATCCATTCCGATCGAAAATTGCCCGGAACTTTGCGCTGCCGTTATCAATTATGTGGCTCGCACTCAAGAAAATTTAGTTCTAAATAATGCTACCCGCGAAGGACAATTTACCAACGAACCTTACATCAAAACGCGCCAGCCAAAGTCTATTTTGTGCGCGGGTTTGATGAATCAAGGTCAACTGAGTGCGATCGTTTATCTCGAAAATAACCTCACCGCCCAAGCTTTTACTCCCGATCGCCTGGAAGTGTTACAATTGCTATCGGGACAAGCCGCGATCGCACTTACCAATGCTAAACTCTACGCGGAAGTCAAGGAACGCGAAAGCCGACTGACTCAATTTATCGATGCTATGCCCATCGGGGTAGCCGTGCATGACACCACCGGACAAATTACCTACGCAAATCAGACAGCACATCAACTAAGTGCCATTCCTACAATACCAGAAGCAAATACTGAGAAATTAGCAGAAGCTTGTCAACTTTATCTCGCAGGAACTAACAAGTTATATCCGACGCACCAAATGCCCATTGTGCGCTCTTTAGCGGGTGAAACGGTCAAAGTAGATGATATCGAGTTCCACCGGCCTGATAAGATTGTTTCCTTGGAAGTTTCCAGCACGCCGATTGTTGATGAAACTGGTAAGATTAATTATGCGATCGCCACTTTTGCAGACATCACCGATCGCAAACAAGCCGAAAAGCTGCTAGCCGACTACAACCGCACCTTAGAACAGCAAGTGAGCGATCGCACTTTTGAACTTCAGGGAGAAATCATCGAGCGCAAACGAGCCGAATCCGCAGCACAAGCAGCCAACCAAGCAAAAAGTACATTCCTCGCAAATATGAGCCACGAATTGCGGACTCCCCTGAATGCAATTCTCGGTTTTTCCCAACTAATGAATCGCGGTTCTAACCTATTCCAGGAACAGCAAGAACACCTGAATATTATCAGCCGCAGCGGAGAACATTTGCTCGCACTAATTAACCAAGTATTAGATTTGTCCAAAATAGAAGCCGGACGCGCGACGCTTAACGAGACAAGCTTTGACCTCCACCGCCTGCTGAACGACATCGAAGATATGTTTCAACTTCAAGCAGAAAATAAGGGATTGCAGTTATTAGTAGAGCGGGCATCAGACGTTCCGGAATATGTGCGGACTGATGAAATAAAATTGCGCCAAATCTTGATAAACCTGCTTTCTAACGCGATAAAATTTACCTCCCAAGGCGGCATTTCTGTGAGAATTAACCGTCAGGAGTTGGCTCGGAAAATCTGCTTTGAGATAGAAGACACGGGAGAGGGAATTGATGCTAGTGAATTAGACAAGCTATTTGCAGCTTTTGTGCAAACCAAAACCGGGGAAGCATCGCAAGAAGGAACCGGATTAGGGTTAGCAATCGCACGTTCTTTTGTGCAGTTAATGGGCGGTGAAATGACAGTCAGTTCTCGTGTCGGATGCGGTACTCTCTTCAAATTTGACATTAAAGTTAATGCAGTTGAAAGTGCCGATCGCCCACCGGAACATCCAAGCCGGCGAGTAATTGCGATCGCACCCAATCAACCCCGCTATCGAATTGTCATTGCAGACGATCGTTGGGACAACCGCCAACTGCTAGTTAAACTGCTTTCCCCCCTAGGTTTTGAAATCTACGAAGCCCAAAATGGGAGAGAAGCAATAGAAAAGTGGGAGCAATATGCACCGCAGTTAATCTTTATGGATCTGCGGATGCCGGTGATGGATGGCTATGAAGCAACTAAACAAATTAAAGGCACAGCATCATCTAGCTCTCCCTTTTTTAAGGGGGGCGGGGGGGGGATCGAAGGTCAAGCTACAGCAATTATTGCCATCACAGCAAGCAACTTTGAAGAAGAAAAAGCCGTGGTTCTTTCTACCGGATGCGATGATTTTATTCGCAAACCATTTAGAGAAGCCAACATATTTGATGCCCTGCACAAACATATCGGAGTGCGATTCATATTTGAAGAACTAAACGCTGCGCCCAGTTTCCCAGAAAATGAAGTAAATGTATTGACAAAAACCGCCTTTTCTGAATTACCTCCTGAGTTAGTAGCCAACCTCCAGCAAGCCATTAGCAATCTCGATTTGGAACAGATGCAAATAGCGATCGGTCAAATCCGCGAAATCAATCAACCGTTGGCTAGGGCGATCGCAGCTTGCATTAAAAATTTTCAGTACGAACATTTGCTAAATTTAATCCAAGACGGTTCAGTTAAGCCAGATCCCCCCTAGCCCCCCTTAAAAAGGGGGGGACAAGAAGGTTCTCAAAGTCCCCCTTCTTAAGGGGGATTTAGGGGGATCTCCGGGTAATAAACAGTGTTAACCCAAACGTATTGACATTCAATCCACACATTGAGGGAGAAAAAATGAACAAAAACCTCAGCTTTACGAGCCAAGAAAGTATTTTGATTATTGATGATAGTCCTGACAACTTAAAACTTTTAAGCGGGATACTATCAGCCGCTGGATATAAAGTTCACCTAGCCCCAAGCGGCAAATTAGCTCTCAATTTTATCCAGTCCAATTTACCCGATTTAATTTTACTCGATATTATGATGCCTCAAATGGACGGTTATGAAACTTGCCAACAACTTAAATCTTGTGAGCGCAGTCAGGATATCCCAGTAATTTTTATCAGTGCTTTGCAGGAAATTTTTGATAAAGTCAAAGCATTTTCTGTGGGCGGAATAGACTACATTACAAAACCTTTTCAGCAACAAGAAGTTTTAGTACGAGTCGAAAATCAATTGCGGATCAGAAGGCTTTCTCGACAACTCATAGACCAAAATATTCTGGAAGAGCGCAACCGGATGGCGCGGGAAATTCACGATACTTTAGCGCAAACTTTTACAGGCATTATTATACATTTGGGAGTTGCACAAAGGCTAATTGCAGCCAATCCAGAACAAGCACGATCGCACATTCAAACAGTGTGCGAACTAGCTCGCTCTGGACTTGGTGAAGCGCGACGCTCTGTTGAATCTTTGCGTCCGCAACTTTTAGAAAATGGCGATTTGTATAGCGCTCTCAATTACATTACCAAAGCAAATGTCATCAGATACTAATACGCGCACTATTGTTGAGGTAGTTGGTACGGCATATTCCCTGCCCTTAGAGGTGGAAAATAACCTGTTACGTATCGGGCAGGAAGCGTTGACAAATGCTTTTAAATATGCAAAATCTACGGATATTAAAATTCATTTGGTTTACGAAACATCGAAGTTTATTTTGCAGGTGAAAGACAACGGACAGGGATTTGACACGGAAAGTATTTGTTTTAGTAATGGCTTTGGTTTATTGGGAATGAGAGAACGTGCGGGACGTATTAATGCACAATTGGATATCAACAGTCAGCCGGGGGAGGGAACGGAAGTTATAATTTCAATTAATCGGGAGTAACCGGATCTGAGATATTTAAGTAGGTGGATCTAAATAATTGCCATCATGTCATTGCGAGGAACGAAGCAATCTTAGTCTTTGCGATTGCTTCGTTCCTCGCAATGACAAACAATAGCGGTAAGGTGCGCCCATAAGCACCCAACATTATAAGTTTGTAGTGAGGACTGAAGTCCTCTTTCATAAGATTAACAGGGAAACCATGACTAACGAATCAAATATTATTCGCGTTTTAATTGCCGACGATCATTATATTGTGCGGCAAGGTTTAGTGGCGTTGTTAGAAAACGAATCCGATCTGAAAGTTGTAGCGCAAGCCAGTAACGGCCAGGAAGCTGTGACAATGTTTCGCCAACATCAGCCGGATGTCGCGCTGATGGATTTGCGGATGCCTCAAATGGATGGAGTCGCCGCCATTGCTGCGATTTGTGCGGAGTTTCCCAGCGCCCGGATTGTCGTGCTGACGACTTATGACGGCGATGAAAACATCTATCGCGGATTGCAAGCGGGTGCTAAGGGCTATCTGCTGAAGGATGCGGAACCAGAGGAGCTTTTAGCAGCAATTCGGGCGGTTTTTGATGGTAAAAAGTACATTCCGCTGGCAGTGGGTGTTAAGTTAGCCGATCGCCTCAGCGGGCCATCCTTGAGCGATCGCGAATTAGAAGTCATCCGCCTCATAGCCGCCGGTAAAAGCAACAACGAGATTAGTGAAATGCTGCACATCAGCGAAAGCACAGTCAAGTTTCACATCAACAATATTTTGAGCAAGATGGGAGTTGGCGATCGCACGCAAGCCGCGATTGCCGCATTAAAACGGGGGATTGTTAGCCTCTAGTTTTGCACAAAACCCAGCCTAGGATTTACGCATGGGTGGCCAGAAACCGGGTTTTTACGAAATACTTCGTTACAGGCGACCAAACCCGGAAAAACCCGGTTTCTTGAGTTGTGCGCGCGATCGGAATAATAAGTATTTATACTGAAAAATATGACTATTATGAACACAAAAAATGAAAAATAAGACCTTAAGTTTTACGTCAAAACTTGAAAGCAGAGCTAAGGTAGAGCTAATAGGACAAATTATCCCTATGAAAAAAATGCTTTATTCACTTTTGCCCAAATCTCAAGTCAAAGCCCGCATTTTAAAACAGTTCGCAGCCGCTGTTTCGGCGTCTTTAGCTCTTAGTGCAATAACCAGTTTGAAACCCTCGCCGGTATTAGCTACTAGCAATATCCCACCCGCCAATCAAACTTCGACTCAGCTAGCCGCAAAACCTGATTCTAGCTTGCAGCTAGGGCAGTTACGCAGCACTGTTCCTGTGCAGACAATGCAGCTAGGGCCGGGTGGATTTATCCCGATCGCGATCGGCGGTATGATAATTATTCTAGTCCTGCCATTATTTTTTGGCGGATTAGTCGTAATTGGCGATCGGGAAGTTGGCATTGTCAGTAAAAAGTTTAGCTTCGGCGGCAAGTCTTTACCGCCCGGAGATTTAATTGCCTTAAACGGAGAAGCTGGATATCAAGCTGATACTTTGCCCCCCGGTTGGCACTGGGGTTATTGGCCTTTGCAGTACAACGTCCGCAAAGAATCTTTAACAATAGTTCCCCAAGGCGAAATTGGTTTAATTATCGCAGCAGGTGGTCAGTCAATTCCACCGCAGCGCATCCTCGGCAAAATCACAGATTGTGATAATTTTCAAGATGCTCGCCAATTCCTCAAAGGCGACGGCGAAAAAGGTAGACAACTCGGCATCTTGACTGGCGGTAGCTATCGAATTAATACAGCATTATTTACAGTAATTACAGCGGCTAATGCTGCCAAACATGGGATGACAGCCGAACAGTTAAAGCTGTACAGAATTGCCCCAGATAAAGTAGGAATTGTCACAACTTTTGACGGGGTTCCGATTCAAGATGGCGAAATTGCCGGCCCGATTATCCCGAATCACGACAACTTCCAAAACACGCAAAAATTTATCACCGCCGGCGGGCGGCGCGGTTTGCAGGAACAGGTTTTGCTTTCCGGTTCGTGGAACTTAAATCCTTGGTTTGTCGGGGTTGACCAAGTGGCAATGACCGAAATCCCGATCGGCTATGTCGGCGCCGTGATTTCCTATGTCGGCAAAACCTCAGAAGATGTCAGCGGCGCAGCTTTCACTCACGGAAATTTAGTAAATGTCGGCAATAAAGGGGTGTGGGTGACTCCTCTTTATCCGGGCAAACATCCGCTGAATACTCGCATTTTGAAAGTAGAGTTAGTGCCTACTACTAATATAGTATTGAATTGGTCTGGTAAAACAGAACGGCACAGTTACGATTCTAAACTTTCGTCTTTAACCGTGCGTTCTCAAGACGGCTTTGCCTTTGATTTAGAAGTAGCTCAGATTATTCATGTCGGCGCTTTGGATGCTCCGAAAGTTATCTCTCGTGTCGGTTCGATGCAGAATTTAGTTGACCACGTTTTGCAACCGACAATTGGCAATTATTTCCGCAATTCGGCTCAAGCTTATTCTGTATTAGATTTTCTCTCGGCAAGAAGTGGCAGGCAAGCGGAAGCCGCCGAGTATATCAAAGCAGCTTTGCGTACATATGACGTGCAAGCAATTGATACTTTGATCGGGGATATTTTGCCGCCGGCAGAGTTGATGCAAACTCAAACCGATCGCAAAATTGCTGAGGAACAGTGCAAGACTTATGAGGTGCAGCAATTAGCACAAACTCAGCGGCAACAATTGGTGCGGGAAACTGCGCTGGCTGAGATTCAACAAGAGATGGTGAAATCGGAACAAGGCGTGAAGATTTCTGAGTTGAAAGCGAATTCTCAGGTGAAACAAGCTCAAGGTGAAGCTGAGTCGATTCGGGTGAAGGGAAATGCTCAAGCTGAAGCTTACCGCGCGGGTGTTGTGGCTTTGGGAGGTTCGGGTTATACGGCTTTGCAGTTAATGCAAATTATAGGCGATCGCAACGTGCGAGTTGTGCCGGATGTTGCGGTAACAGGCAACGGTAGCGGTGGCGGTTTGGTTGATGGTTTGTTGGGGATGATGATGTGGAATCAAACGAGCAAAAATGGCGAAAATGGGGGAGAATTACCTGTAGTTAACCTACAGAAATCTGAGCCTGCTGTTTTGGAATCTGCCGCTAAGTTGCCGGTAACAAAGGTGCATTCTCGCGCTAATTCGCCAGTTGCTAAGTCTGAGGCTGTTGCTGAGGCTGATATTGATTCGCTGTTTGATGAATTGCCGTTTGACGATCGATCTTTTAGTTAGGCTGTGCAGTTTGTAGTGAGAATGATCGTCCTCTATAAAAGCTTTTAGTCAATAAGGACTAAATTCCTTACTACAAACAATTTTAGGCAGCATTACCAACAACTTTAGGCAGTGGAAAGAAAACAGCCGGCGAGACACTGAAAAACTCTGCAAGTTTTTGTATGTGTTCGGTTGTAAGTTGACGCTTTTCATGGAGGATATCTGAGACAATAGACTCGGTTTTAAAAATAGGAACTAGGTCTTTTTGTCTAAGATCAAATTCTTCTATCAAAGCTTTTAACAGTTCTATCCCATAAATGTCAGGTATGGGTTCTAAAGTTTGCTCGTATTCATAAACCAGAGTTCCGAGTACGTTTAGATAGTCGCGTTCGTCAGGAGTCAGTTCGCCTTTGTCCAACAGAGAATCGATCGCTTTTTGAGTTGCAATTAATTCCTCCTCAGCAGTTATGGGTCGGGGAGGAAATATTTTGAGTAGTTCGATATAAGCGCTAGAGTTGTTCATGTGACTATGCAATTAAGAAAGTAGAACATTATCTATTATTGATACCACGGGTCTTTTTTCCATTTATCCTCGTCATATTCTTCATGAGTAAGTACAGAGCGAATAAAAATTTTTTTAGGTCGATATTCATAATCTATGAAGGTAATCAGTCTGTAGTTATTACCTCTGATGTTAAAGACAGTAAAGTTGCCAACTCTATCGGCTGAAGAAAAAACTGCTTTCACTTCAGCTAAATTTGACCACTCTGCTGTTGTTGCTAGTTTGTACCAAGAGCGCAGACTTGTTTCGGCATCAGGATACTTTTCCCAGAATTTCCTGAGTGCTGATTGAGAGATAACGTGCATACTGTTTCTC